>NZ_DBMAFI010000052.1:9665-21613 GCF_057864385.1 Bilophila sp.
GAAACGGTTGATGGTTTATTCCTTGAAATTCCAACGGAATAACGGAAAAATTGCCCAGCCACGGAGCCCAGCAGCGAAAAATTGGAAAAAGTATATATTTTCAATACATTGATAAAACAAAACAACCATATACTATAACAGAGCCTAAAATTATACATTTTTAAAGTTCATTTGCTCTAGGCCGAGTCGTCATTTCACATGTAATTATTTGAAATTATTGAAATAACTTTTTGCAACTTAAAAATAGTTAAATACTTTCAACAAATTATATCTAATTGACGACACGACCTAAAACAAATGGCTGTGTTACAGAAAATGGTTGATGTTTTTTTCCTTGAAGCTCCAAAGGGATAACCGGCAAAGTGCCTTAACCGTGGATCCCGCCAAGGGGAAAACCGGAGAGAAAGGCTGTATTTTCACTGCACTGTGGAGATGAAGCAACCACATAAACCACATACTCTGACAGAGCCAAACAAATACCCAACGGAACTCCTTTTGCGCCGCCTCCCCACCAGTCAAAAGTCTTTGAAGGGAGATGGGAGGGGGTCTGGGGGAGGGAAGAGGGAAACTTTCTGAAGAAAGTTTCCCTCTTCCCTCCCCCAGTCCGCACGACCTCACAACACACTCTAACCACACGAGGAAACAATGCATCTCGTCTGCTTTGGAGACTCGATCTGTTACGGCTACGGCGCGCGCCCCGGCGAGGGCTGGGTCGCGCAGATGACGCGTATGCTGGCAACCCTGCGCGAACCGGTTGCGGTGACCAACGCCGGGGTCAGCGGCGACACCACCTCAGACGGCCTGCGCCGTATGCAGTGGGACGTGGAACGCCACCACCCCAACGCCGTCTTCGTCCAGTTCGGCCTCAACGACGCCAGCTTCTGGCATTCGTCCGTGGGCCGGCCTCTGGTCGGCTTCAGAACCTACCTCGCCAACATGGGCGAAATCATCCAGCGCTCGTTCCGCAGCGGGGCGTATACCGTCTTTCTGGCCACCAACCACAGGCCTGCGGAAGCGCCGGGCATTCCGGGAGCCCAGCTTTACCGCCGCACCGTCCGGGAATACAACGAAGGGCTGCGGGCCACCTTTTCAGGGATGAAGGGCATCGTGCTCATCGACATGGAACGGCTTATCCTTGACCAATTCCCGGACACGGATACAATCCTCGCACCGGACGGCGTCCATCTGAACCGGATCGGAAACGACTTTTATTTCATGGCCATCGGCAGGCGCATCGCCCGCAGCCTCGCCGGATAACAGGTTGACCGTATGCCTCCCAAGAAAACCAACGCAGCCCGCCTCCTCGACGAGCTGGGCATTGATTACGAACTGTATGAGGCCCCCTACGACGAGGCCGACCTCTCCGCCACGGCAATGGCCCGCTCGCTCGGCGTGCCCGTGGAGGAGGTCTTCAAAACGCTGGTCGTCCGGGGCGACAAGACCGGAGTCCTCGAAGCCTGCATTCCCGGCGCCGCCGAGCTGAACCTCAAGGAACTCGCCGCCGTGTCCGGCAACAAGCATGTGGAAATGGTTCCGCTCAAGGAAGTCCAGCCCCTCACCGGCTATATCCGGGGCGGCTGTTCCCCGCTGGCCGGGAAAAAGCATTATCCCGTCTTTGTGGACGAAAGCGCCATCCTTTATGAGCGCATCTATGTCAGCGCCGGGCACCGGGGGGTACAGCTCCGCCTCGCCCCCGACGACCTTCTTCGTGCGGCTGAGGGAACCTACGCCGCCATCGCCCGCTATTGACAGTCCCCGGTTTGTCTGCAACAGGAAACGAGGCGCGTCCGGACGCGCCCCCAACCGATCACGCATTCCCGCCGCCCGCCGGCGAATCCTCCCCGGACGGGGAGGGAGAGGAGATTTTGATGATTCCTGTCGATAAACAGATGCAATTGATCAAACGCGGCATCACCAACCTGATTGACGAAGGCGAACTGCGCAAAAAGTTGGAACGGGGCAAGCCCCTTACCGTCAAGGCCGGTTTCGACCCCACCGCGCCGGATCTTCATCTGGGCCACACCGTCCTCATCCACAAGCTACGCCATTTTCAGGAACTGGGCCACAGGGTCGTCTTCCTCATCGGCGACTTCACCGGACGCATCGGCGACCCCTCCGGCCGTTCCGCCACCCGTCCGCCCCTGACCACCGAACAGGTCATCGCCAACGCCGAAACCTATAAGGAACAGGTCTTCAAGATCCTCGATCCCGAAAAGACGGTCGTGGAATTCAACTCCCGCTGGCTCAACGAATTCACCGCCGCCGACTTCATCCGTCTGGGCTCCCGCTATACGCTGGCCCGCATGATGGAGCGCGACGACTTCGCCAAGCGTTACCGCGAAAACACGCCCATCGCCCTGCATGAGCTCCTCTATCCCCTCATGCAGGGGTATGACTCCGTGGCGCTCAAGGCCGACGTCGAAATGGGCGGCACCGACCAGACCTTCAACCTGCTGGTCGGCCGCACCCTCATGGGCCAGTACGACCTCGAACCGCAGTGCATCCTGACCGTGCCGCTGCTGGAAGGCTTGGACGGCGTGCGCAAGATGTCCAAATCCTACGGCAACTACATCGGCATCAACGAGCCCGCCGCCGACCAGTTCGGCAAGGCCATGTCCGTTTCCGACGATCTCATGTGGCGCTATTACGAACTCATCTCCAGCAGGTCGCTGGACGAGATCGCCACGCTCAAAAAGGATGTCGAAGAGGGCCGCCTGCATCCCAAGAAAGCCAAGGAAATGCTGGCATACGAAATCGTGGCCCGCTACCACGGCGAGGCACAGGCACAGGAAGCCTTGCAGGGCTTCAACTCGGTCTTTGCGGACGGCGGCATACCGGACGATGCGCCGGAGTTCGCCTGTGAGCACGGCGAAGCAAGCAAGCCCCCGGTCTTCCTGACCGACTCCGGCCTTGCCGCCTCGCGCGGCGAAGCCAAGCGCCTCATCAAGCAGGGCTCGCTCTCGCTTGACGGCAAACGCTGTGATGACGCCGAAACCCCGCTGGAACCGGGTTCCTACGTGGTGAAGCTCGGCAAAAAGCGCTTCCTGCGCCTGACGGTACGGTAATACATGCTCGACATTGACCTTGCGGTCTCCATAAAACGCTTATCGGTGGCCTTCGTGCCGCTGATGCTTGGGATCATCCTGCATGAGGTCGCCCACGGCTGGGCGGCCCTCAAGCGGGGTGACCCCACAGCCGCCATGCTCGGACGGCTGACGATCAACCCGGTGCCCCACATCGACCCGGTGGGCTTGTTCGTCTTCGTGCTGACCAGCCTGACCGGCCCCTTCGTCTTCGGCTGGGCCAAGCCGGTGCCCATCAATCCCCGGAACTTCCGAAACATCGTAAAAGATACCATGCTGGTATCCTTTGCGGGGCCCGCCGCCAACTTCCTGCTGTCAATCGGGTTCGCCGTGCTCCTGCGCCTGCTCATCGAGTTCTTCCCGTTCGGCGAGTGGCAGGGCAACACCGTGTGGGACTTCTTCTTCCTCATGTTCCAGACCGGCGTGGTCGTGAATATCGGCCTCGGCTGGCTGAACCTGATGCCCATCCCGCCCCTCGACGGCAGCAAGATCCTCTGGGGCGTCCTGCCGCCGAAGCTGGGGTTCCAGTACATGCAGCTTGAGCGTTACGGTTTTCTGGTGCTCATCCTGCTGCTCATGACCGGGGCGCTCGGCTATATCCTCTACCCGCTGATACAGTTCTCTGTGAACACGGTCTTCTCGCTGGTTGTACTGAGTTGACGGAACGGCCAGAGAGGAGCCTTTGAAAGGGGGCTCCTTTCTGCTTTTGGCGGGCAAGAAGGGTTTGCCCGGAACAGGCGGCACGGCTGCGGAAAAGGGAAAGGCCATCCCGTGGGGCCGGAAAGCCGCCGCTCCCGGAAACCACCCTCCCTGCCGATACAAGGACGGACAAAGGACGGACAATGGATATGCTGAAACATCCCGGCATGGTCGAACTGCCCGAACTGCTGGAAAAACTGGATGCCCTGCGCGGGGAAGGCAAAAAGATCGTCTTCACCAACGGATGCTACGACATTCTGCATCCGGGGCATGTGGATCTGCTGGAACGCTGCAAGGCGCAGGGCGATGTGCTGGTGCTTGGACTGAACAGCGACGAATCGGTCAAACGGCTGGGCAAGGGCGACGACCGGCCCGTCAACCCGTATCCGGTGCGGGCCTTCGTGCTCGCGCATCTGGAAAGCGTGGATTTCGTGGTGCGGTTCGACGAGGACACGCCCGCCAAGCTCATCGAAGCCGTACGGCCCGACGTACTGGCCAAGGGCGGGGACTGGCCCGTGGATCGCATCGCAGGCCGGGAAACGGTGCAGCGGCGCGGCGGCGAAGTCGTAAGCCTCCCCCTGCTGCAAGGCTATTCGACCACGGCGCTCATCGAAAAAATCCGCAGCGCCGCCCGGCGCATCTGACTTTTAAGGGACTCAGCGGAATATGAGGAAAGGCTTGTTCTACACCCTGACGGCGGCCGCGTACCCGTTCGGCGCGTGTGTCCTGCTCCCCTTGATCATACGGGACGTGGACAAGGGAGCCGATGCAATGGGCAGAGGCATCGCGCAAGGTTTCGCGGCCCTTTTCTTCATGGGGTTCTGGACGTTATGCGTCCTCATCGCCAGCCTGGCGGCCTCGCGCATCCGGTACGGGGAATGCCTTGTCCCGTTCGTGGTCAACCTTTTCGCCATCATGCTCACCGCACTGTTCTGTTTATTATTTATCTAAGCCCCCTTAAAGGCACAGCAATGAAACCTCTTTTCTATTTTCTGACGGCGGCGGCCTATCCCTTCGGCCTTTATGTTGTGGTTCCCCTGTATATGAAGCACGGCTACGTTGCCGCGGGCGGCGACGCG
The DNA here is from genome assembly GCF_057864385.1 of Bilophila sp. Classification (NCBI taxonomy): domain Bacteria; kingdom Pseudomonadati; phylum Thermodesulfobacteriota; class Desulfovibrionia; order Desulfovibrionales; family Desulfovibrionaceae; genus Bilophila; species Bilophila sp. Next base: position 14,527 of record NZ_DBMAFI010000052.1, read on the forward strand.
GCGGGCCGCGCCATGGCCGCCGGGCTTGCCGAACTGTTCGCCATCGCCCTGTGGACACTCGGCGTGGTGGTCGTCAGCCTGCTTATCTCGCGCCTCCATTATAAGGAATGGCTCCCGACCATCGGCATCAACGCGATCATCATCCTGCTCTATCTTCGTTTTCAGCTCGGCCTTTAGGCCGCAGCCTTACGGGGTGAGGGGAAGGGGATGCCGGAAAACTCCCCTTCCCCAAGCCTGCTTGCATACAGCCCACCCCTCACGGAACGCCTCACACATGCCGTCGATATGCCCAACCCTGCCTGCATACAGCCCATCCCTTCCCAAGGGGGATTGCCTGCCACCCCCGTTCACAGCCTTTTCCAGCACGGCCTTCGGCATACGCCGATCCTGAAGAAGCGATAGGCCCGCAACGGTTCCGGCTTGCCGCACCCGGCCCCGCTCAGCCGGTGATGCCCGCCTAGCGGATTGAGCCCGGCCCAGCCGTCAAAAAATCGTTGAAAAAAGCGGCCGGAGAAGCGAAAAACTGCGGAGGGGCGATCGTGTTGTGCCGCGGCTCCCTTCAGGCACGGCACCCCGCTGCCCGCCCTCATCACGGGGAACGGGTTCTTGCCCGTCGAGCCTTTGGGCCGGGGCGGGCCTCTGCCCCCTTATTGCGGGGGAACGGGCGTGCTTCCCTTCAGGGGTGGCAGTCCGGGCAAACCCCGAACAGAAAGCACTCGTGATCTTCCACAAGAAACCCTGAGGGCGCGGCCTCCCGCTCGTTCAGGGCGCAGCCGGGCAGATCGTACACCCGGTTGCAGACCCGGCAGTGGAAATGATGGTGATGCCCCTTTCCCGTGCGTTCGTAGAGCGTGCCGAGGGAAGGATGGCATACCTGTTTGAGCCAGCCGTTTTCCAACAACAGCTTCACGTTGCGGTACACGGTGGCCTGATTGAGCGATTCCACCGCCATCCGTCCGGCTTCCAATATTTCCTCAATGCCGAGGGGCCGATCCAACTGGCAAAAAACCTGCTCAATCGCCGCCCGCTGTGATGTCTTCCGTTTCATTCCCTACACCTCATACGGCTGGGCCTCCGGTGCGTGCATCCTCGCGGAAGGTTCCGGTATTCCTGCAACCCATGCGCGTATCAGCCGCTGTAATGCACACATTCCCGCAGTCCGCACAACCTCTTGACACCTCATCCGGCAAGCATTAATTGCAAATGCCTTCGCAATAGCAATAAGCCGTCCGCGCTTTTCCCGCAAGGAGCCCCCATGCGTAAAACCACCGCCGGAATCGTATGCCTCATAGTCCTTATGTTGCTGTGCGGCGCCGCCCTCGCCCAGCCCCGGATCCTCGCCACCACCTTCCCCGTGTACCAGATTGTCCGCAACATCACGCAAAACGTGCCGGATGCGGAAGTCCGGCTCATGCTCCCCGCGCAGGCCGGATGCCCCCACGATTACGCCCTCACGCCGCAGGACATGGCCAAGCTCGCACAGGCCGACATCCTTGTCCTCAATGGGCTCGGCCTTGAAGCCTTCCTCGGTTCCCCTTCGGCACGCGCCAAAAAGGAAATCCATACCATCGACAGTTCCAAGGGCATCTCCGGGCTGCTCCCCTATACGGATAGGGAAGCGGCGCACGGGGAGCATGAGGGGCACCGTCATGGGGGGATGAACCCCCACCTGTTCGCCAGCCCGCGCATGGCTGCGCAGATGGCCCGTTCCATCGCGGGGCAGCTTGCCGATCTCGATCCCGCCAACGCCGCGTCCTACTGGGCCAACGCCGAAAACTACGCCCGGAAGCTCGACGCGCTGGCCGACGAATTCGCCGCGCTCGGCGGCAGGCTGAAAAACAACCGCATCATCACCCAACACGGGGTATTCGATTATCTGGCGCGCGACATGGGGCTTGATGTGGCCGCGGTCATTCAGGCCGACGACACGCAGGCGCCGTCCGCCTCCGATATGATGAAACTGATCAAGACGATCCGCGACCAGCAGGTTGGGGCCATCTTTACGGAACCGCAGTACCCGGACAAGGTCGCCGCCACCCTGTCCCGCGAAACCGGGGTCGCTACGGCAAAGCTCGATCCCGCCGCCACGGGGCCGGCCTCCGCGCCGCTGGACTATTACGAAAACACCATGCGCGCCAACCTGCACACGCTGGAGAGCACCCTTGGAACCAACTAACGCCGTCGCCTTCCGTGACGTATCCGTGCGCCGGAGCGGGCTCGCCATCCTTGAGCACGTCAACGCCACAGTCCCGCAGGGAAGCTGCACCGTCATCGTGGGCCCCAACGGTGCGGGCAAGACCACGCTCATCCTCGCCCTCATCGGCGAGATGCGCCACGGCGGGGCTATCGACATCATGCCGGGGCGGAATGGAAAATCCCTGCGGCTCGGCTATGTGCCGCAGCGCATCAGCATCGACCGGGGCATGCCGCTCACGGTCATGGAATTCCTCGTCATGGGCATCCAGAAGCGTCCGCTCTGGCTCGGCATCCGGCCCTCGCTGAAGGAACATTCGCTGGGGCTCCTCGCAATGGTCAAGGCGGAGCACCTCGCCTCCCGGCGGCTTGGCGATCTGTCCGGCGGCGAGATGCAGCGCGTCCTGCTGGCCCTTGCCTTACAGCAGGAACCGGAGCTGCTCGTGCTCGACGAGCCCTCGGCCGGGGTGGATTTTCAGGGAGAGCACCTGTTCTGCGAGCTGCTGGACGAACTGCGCGCCGCCAAAGGGTTCACGCAGCTTATGGTCAGCCACGATCTCGGCATGGTCTTCCACCACGCCACGCACGTCATCTGCCTCAAACGGCATGTCTTCGCGGAAGGCACGCCCGACGAGGTGCTGACGCAGGAAAACCTTATGGCCCTGTTCGGCATGCACATGGGCCTCATCAACCCCCATGCCCCCGCCGAGGCCCAGCCAAAGGACAGCCATGTTTGATATCGAGCCGCTCTACCGCCTCGCCTCCCTGCTCCCCTTTGAGTGCCTACAGGCCGGGTTCATGCAGCAGGCCCTCACCGCCCTGATCCTGCTCGCGCCGATGGCGGCGACCATGGGCGTGCAGGTCGTCAGCTTCCGCATGGCCTTCTTTTCCGATGCGATCAGCCATTCCGCCTTCGCGGGCGTGGCGCTCGGCCTGATCTTTTCCATCAACCCGCATGTCGCCATGCCGGTTTTCGGCATCCTCGTCGGGCTCGGCATCATGGCGGTACAGCGGAACAGCGCCCTTTCCTCGGATACGATCATCGGCGTATTCTTCTCGGCGGTCATGGCCTTCGGCCTCGCCGTGGTCAGCCGGGACAACGCCGTGGCCCGTGATCTGCAACAATTCCTCTACGGCGACATCCTGACCATCACGGAAAACGACATCCGCTGGCTCATCGGCCTGTTTTTCGCGCTGGCGGCCTTTCAGATATGGGGCTACAACCGCCTGCTGTACATCGGCCTCAACCCCGTGGTCGCCAAGGCCCACCGCATCAAGGTGTTTTTCTGGCAATACCTTTTCGCCGGGCTGCTCGCGCTCGTCGTGATGTTCTCCGTCTGGGCCGTGGGCGTCCTGCTGGTGACGGCGCTGCTCATCGTGCCCGCAGCCACGGCCCGCAACCTCGCCCGCACAGCCGGGGGCATGTTCTGGTGGTCAATCCTCGTCAGCGTCACTTCCGCCGTAGCCGGGCTGGTGCTTTCCGCACAGGAATGGGCCGGGACAGCCACCGGAGCGACCGTTGTCCTCGTCTCCTGCGGCTGGTTCCTGTTGAGCGCCGTCCTCGCCGCCATACGGGGGGAGGGACGGCGGCAGTAAGCATTCGTGAAGCGCGTGCGGCACGCCTGCCGCAGCCGCTTCGGGGTCGGCCCGTGCGTCAATTCGTGGATGCGCGTGCGGCACGCCGGGAACCTTGCGCCTCCTCCGGCAACGGCTTGCTTCCAATAGAAAAGCGCCCTCTTCCGAATCACGGAACAGGGCGCTTTTTGACGCGCCGGACGGGGATGCGCCTTTCACCGGCGGCCGCCAAGCTGACCGGGGAAAGTCCGGGGTGCCGTACCCCTGTTTCTCAATCGTATGGAAACGCCTTCCGCATACCCCATCCAGCCGGGCGTCTTTGGGAAAGGCTGTGTCATAGAAAATGGCTGATGCTTTTTTCCAGCTCCAAAGGGATAACCGGCAAAAGGCCTGAGCCGTGGATACCGCCAAGGGGAAAACCGGAGAAAAAGGCCGTATTTTCACCGCACTGTGGAGATGAAACAACCATATACTCTAACAAAGCCTTGGGAAATGCTGAGGGCGCCTCCCTGAAAAGGGAGATGCCTCAACATTACTTTCTGTTGATCATGTGCTCAGGGGCGAGGATGTCGTCGAGCTTCTCGCGGCTGAGGAGGTTTCGGGCGAGCACGATGTCGAGCACCGAGCCGCCGGTTTCGAGGGCTTCCTTGGCGATGGACGCGGAAGTTTCATAGCCGAGATAGGGATTCAGGGCCGTGATGATGCCGATGCTGTTCTCGACCATGCTGCGGCAGCGTTCCTTGTTCGCCGTAATGCCGCTCACGCAGCGATCCTGCAACGTCCGCATGGCCTGACGCAGGCGGTGGATGCCGTTCGCCAGCGAGAAGGCGATGATCGGCTCCATGACGTTCAGCTCAAGCTGCCCGGCTTCCGCCGCCATCGTGATGGTCACGTCCTTGCCGATGATGTCGAACGCCACCTGCGAAACCACTTCGGGGATGACCGGGTTGACCTTGCCCGGCATGATCGAGGAGCCGGGCTGCAACCGGGGCAGGTTGATCTCATTGATGCCCGTGCGCGGGCCGGAGGACAGCAGGCGCAGGTCATTGCAGATCTTGGAGAGCTTGACCGCGATGCGCTTGAGCACGCCGGAGGTCTGCACATAGGCCCCGGTGTCCCACGTCGCCTCGATGAGGTTGGTGGACAGCACCACCGGAATCCCGCTGACGTCGGCGAGGGCCTTTGAAGCGGCTTCGGCATAGCCCTTGGGCGCGTTGATGCTTGTCCCGATGGCGGTCGCGCCGAGGTTGATTTCAAGCAGGAGCTTGCGGGATTCCTCGACGCGCAGGATGTCCTCGCCGATGGTCGTCGCGTACGCGCCGAACTCCTGGCCAAGCGTCATGGGCACGGCATCCTGCAACTGTGTGCGGCCCATCTTGATGACGTCCGAAAACTCTTCGGACTTGGCCCCGAACCCACGCTGGAGATAGGCCATATCGCCGGTCAGTTGGCCCAACATGCTGTACAGGGCGATGCGCAGGGCCGTGGGGTAGATGTCGTTGGTGGACTGCGAGCAGTTCACATGGTTGTTGGGGTGGCAGTATTCATATTCGCCCTTCTTGTGGCCCAACAGCTCAAGGGCGCGGTTGGCGATGACCTCGTTGGCGTTCATGTTGGTCGAAGTCCCCGCGCCGCCCTGGATGCAGTCCACGGGGAATTGATCGTGCAGCTTGCCCTCAATGATCTCGTCGCAGGCCGCACAGATGGCATCCCCGATTTCGCGGGGCAGCACGCCGCACCGCATGTTCGCAATGGCGGCGGCCTTCTTGACCAGGCCGAGCGCCCTGATAAGCTCCGGGAAGCTGGAGATGCTCACGCCGGAAATCGGGAAGTTCTCAACCGCCCGGTACGTCTGGATTCCATAATATGTATCGGCAGGGATGCGCATTTCACCCAAAAAATCATGTTCGAGGCGAGGCATGGACGTTTCTCCTGTTTGGTGCGAATACTGAACGTGCCTTGACTATAAGAAACACCCAGCGGAACTGGCAATTGCCGATTTCGTATCGCGTCATGATCAAAAAGCATGGAGCCCCGCGTGGATCAGAAACTCCTTGAAGACTTCCTCAGCCTGTGCCGCCACAGAAGCTTTTCCCATGCGGCGCAGGAGCGCAACGTCACCCAGCCCGCCTTCAGCCGCCGCATCCGGGCGCTGGAGGAATGGCTCGGCGTGATCCTGTTCGACCGGACGGCCCTCCCCATCCGCCTCACGGCGCAGGGCGAACAGTTCCTGCCCGTGGCCCGCGACATCGTAGACCGCATGGCCGAAGCCCGGAGGGAATTCGCGGCCGGAAACCGTTCCGACGGCATCGTCCGCCTCATCAGCCTGCCGACCCTCTCCATCAACGTGCTCCCGGATCTCCTTTTCCGGGTGCGGCAGACGTGCGATCAGCTCCGTTTTGTGGTCAACCCGTTCCCGCAAAGCGTGGAAGAGCATTTCTGCGCCCTGATGGAACATCAGGTGGACATGCTCCTCACCTACAGGCTGGACGAATACGAGTCGGACAGCGAATTCCTTTCGCACATCGAATCCGCCGCCGTCGGCCGGGAACGCTTCCTCCCCGTCGTGGGGAGCGCCCTTGCGGAACGCCTTCCGAGCACATCCCCCCTGCCCTACCTTTCCTACAGCAATTTTTCCTTCGCCAACCGGATCATCCTTCCGCTCTGCGAAAAGACGCCCTGCGAACTCCAGTCCGTCTACGAGAGCAGCCTGAGCGAAGGCATCGTCAAAATGCTGGAAAAAGGCATCGGTATGGCATGGGTTCCGGAAACGCTGGTGAGCGAACAATTGAAGCGGGGCACCATCCGCCGCATATGGGAAGATCGCCCGGATCTCAGCGTGGAAGTGGATATCAAACTCTACCGCAACAAAACCGTCCACCGGGCCGCCATCGAAACCTTCTGGAAAGCCATCCTCCCCTAGGCCGTGTCGCTAATTATATGCGATATATTGAAATTATTAAACTATTTTAACAAGTTCAAATGGTTGCATATCAAACGACGACATAACCTAATTATCATACATTCCTTGTGAAAGGGAAGAGATGCGCCGGGGAAGGGAGCTTTTCTGGAGAGGTTCCGCCATGGTATGCGGCTGTTTCATCTCCACAGCGCGGTGAAAATACGGCCTTTTTCTCCGGTTTTCCCCTTGGCGGGATCCACGGCTAAGGCATTTTTTCTGGTTAGCCCTTTGGAACTTCAAAGAAAAGGCTGTGTTGAAGTTTACGGTTGCTGATTTTTTCAATGAAAATCATGAATAGATAAAAGCTCGTTTCACGTCTGGTGATGTGGGCCTCTCTCATTTTTTGTTCATTACATG
>NZ_DBMAFI010000053.1:0-21469 GCF_057864385.1 Bilophila sp.
CAAATTCAAAGAATAGAATATGTATTTAAAGGCTCTGTCATGGAGTATGATTGTTTCATCTCCACAATATGATGAAAATACAGCTTTTTTCTCCAGCTTTTCCGTTGACGGACTCCATGACTGAGACATCTTGTTGGTTATTCCTTTGAAACTTCAAAAAATGAAGCATCGAACATTTCATGACACAGCCATTTTAAAAGACTATACTGCCAGCAAACAGTTGATGTTTTCTTTCTTGAAGTTCCCCAAAAATAGCCAACAAAAGACCTTACCTATAAGGCTCACCAGCGAAAGACTAAAAAACTAGATTCTATTATATAGTGTGTGGTTGTTTTATCTCTACAGGACAGTAAAAATACAGCCTTTTTACCCATTTTTTCCCTCAGTGAATCCATGACTAAGCATTTTGCTGGTTATTCCTTTGGAACCTCAAGAAAAAAGTATCAACCACTTTTTATGACACAGCCCAAAACTGTATTTTCATATATCGTGCATATAAAAATCACATCCCATGGCAGAAGCATAAAAACTCAATTATGGCACTCGTGCCACCAATTTTAAAAATCTCTATTTTCAACATATTATCTAAATAAATAGGCTGTGTCCTAGAAAATGGTTGATGCTTTTTTCCTTGAAGTCCAAAGGATTAACTGAGAAAATGCCCTAAACCTGTATTCCGTCAAGAGGAAAAACGGAGAAAAAGGCTGTATTTTCACCTCACTGTGGAGATGAAACAACCTCATATCATGACAGAGCCAATAAACAATCATACTGCATGGCAGAGCCAACCAAAAAACACATCCAACAAACAACGCCCTTCCCTTCTTGAACCCCCCGACCACGAATAGGGATTCGATAAGGGGGAAAGTCTTGGGAGAAGGAGGGGTGGGGCGTGGGGAGGGGAGGAAGAACCTTTCTCCAGAAAGGTTCTTCCTCCCCTCCCCACATCTGCATCCCTACCCTTTCATCCTGATAATAACCTCGCCGCCGGGAACCATGCCCTTGAGCGCACCGAGCATCCCCTTGATGCCGCCGGAAAGCATCTGTGCAGTAAAGGGGTTAAGCCCCACGGACTGGCCATTGACGGTGACTTCTATGCTCCCGCGCGCGGCTACGCAATCGCCGGGCGCCTTCTCCCCAGCCACGATGCGCTGCGTCATGGCGGTGCAGTCCGCTTCCCCACAGGCCCCGCAATCCAGAGCGGGCAGCAAAAAACCCTTCTCAAGAATCAGATCCACCAGCGCATCCAGCTCTTCGGCCGTGAATGACGGCAGACCGGGAAGCTCATTGTCGCCATACGTGGCAAGCGCCAGCTCAGGATGCAGGGCCTTGCAGCCTTCAGGAAGCGCCGTCAGGAGTTCGGGCGTAGTCCGCAAACACAGGATACGCGGCAGCCAGCCGATGTTTTTCCCCCCTTCCACCAGCAGGATGTCCGCATCCAGCAGGGGAACCAAATCCCGGAGGAAACACGGATGCCCCCAATGGATCATGGCTTCACCCCCGCCGTCCTTCGTATTGCTCAACCCTACAATAGTCCGTTTCGGGCTCATCAAAAGCGCGGTATCCGTGTCCGGCTTGTCCAGTTCGTGGTGGGTATGTTTGGCAATGGCGACTTTGAGGCCCCGGGCTTCCAGACACTCGGAAAGCCGGGAAATAAGCGTCGTTTTGCCGGAATTGCTGAACCCTATGATACTGATGGCTTGCATACGGATCTCCTGTGGTAAAATTTTTTGGTTCCCATGTACCGGATAGCAAGGGATTGTCCGGGCGGGTACAAATTATGGCACCCCACCATGAGGGAACGTCTTTTTGACCTTCCCGTAATACCCTACAACCCTTGTCAAAAACAGAAAAAGCGTTTTTTACAAGATATTGGCACGCACATTGCTATGGATAGAGTAATTCCTTTCTTCTTTCTTCATCACTTTCTTCCTCCCATAACGGCCCGCTTTACGCGGGCTGTTCTGGTTTCAGAGGCCGGGCTTGACTACGAGGACGCGAAACCGTAACCAGTCCCCACATCACTACACGCAGGCCGCACGCCTGTCTTATCCCGGAGGAATTCCCATGTCCCTGTGTCCCTGCGGCTCTGGCCGCCCCTACGAAGAATGCTGCGAAACCTATATCGAAGGCCGCGAAACCGCCCCCACCGCCGAAGCGCTCATGCGTTCGCGCTACACCGCCCATACCCTCGGCAAATATGATTACCTCAACGAAACGGTGCATCCGAGCATCCGTGACGAGGCTGATCATGAAGACATGAAGAAATGGTCGGAAGCCGTGGAATGGGAAGGCCTTGAAATCTTCACCACCAAGGACGGCGCCGAAACCGACGAAACTGGTGAAGTATCCTTTGAAGCACGCTATTCTGTCAACGGCATGCCCCAGTCCCTGCGCGAGGACGCTTTCTTCCGCCGTGAAGACGGCCGCTGGTACTACGTGGACGGCAATGTCCACGGCCAAGACCCGTACCGCCGCGAAACGCCCAAAATCGGGCGCAACGAGCCCTGTCCCTGCGGCAGCGGAAAGAAGTACAAGAAATGTTGCGGCAAGTAGCCTCAACCGTCAACGTATGATTATGAAAAAAGGGAACTTCGGTTCCCTTTTCATTGCACCCTTTCCGGCGCTACCAAATCGAAGGCTGCAAGGCCTCTAGCCCTGCGTTGCCCACTTCCGGCGAATGCCCGGCCAGCGGTTCGGCTCCTGACGCCTCCGTCTTTGGGGCCACCCGCCGGCGGACTTCATGCACGTCGCCGGGCTGGAACAACTGGCGCGGCGCTTCCCGATCCGCTTGGGCGTCCTGGGGAGGAACCGGCTGCTGCGTGTCCCCTTGAGTTACGGGGGCATCCTTGCCCCCCTCAGGCAGGGCATCTTGGCGCAAGGCCGCAAGATATTCGGAAACCGTCACAAATTGGCAGCCGTCCGCGCTCAGGCGATCAAGGATTTCGGGCAGGGCTTCTATGGTCTGCTCATGGGTATCATGGAACAGGAAAACGCCGCGCAGCTTCTGCCCGCTGATGAGCGTCTTCATATTCTCGATGCTCGCCCGCTTCGACCAGTCCATGCTGTCGATGGACCACAGCATGATGTCCGCCCCTTCGGCCTTGGCTATCGCCACAGTATTGGCATCAAAATTTCCGTACGGAGGCCGGATGTAGCGCGAATGCACGCCGAGTTTCCGCAACGCTTCCTGAACGCTCAGGATTTCACTCCGCTGCACATCGGCGGCAAGATGGCGGAGCGACTTATGCGAATAGGTATGGTTGCCGATTTCATGCCCTTCCTGCTGGAGGCGCACGATGAGCTCAGGGTGGTATTTGACCTGCCTGCCCACGACAAAGAACGTGGCGTGGATGCCCCGCTCCCGCAGGATCTCCATCAGGCGCCCGGTATGCCTGCTGGGGCCGTCGTCAAACGTCAACGCGCAAAGATTGCTCCCCTTGCTCATTTTCAGGATGGCGCGCCCGTCCACCACCGTCCCCGCGCCATTGGCGGAAGCGTTTTCAGGGAACAGCAAGGCCCCTGCGCACAGCAGCGCGGACGCACAGACACGGAACAATCGGACGAGAATCATGACGCGGCCTCTGAAAAGCGGCAAGCACTGCTTGTCAAAAAAGTTATACGCAAGATGCGGGGCAAGCTCTAGCACGGAGGGGCCTCCCCCGCAAGGCTTCATCATACAGGCTTCGGAAGAAAAACACAGTCCCTGATTTCAACCGGGCGGAAGAATGGGCCCGGCCTTTATCCTCGCGCCAAACATGCCGTTTCCACAAAACAGGGTTGCGCCTCCCGGCCCCCCTGCCCCACCCAGCCCCTTCTTCCCGCTGGCCGCCCTGCGGGACCCTCTGCCCCAAGTTTTCAGCAAAGGGGGCTAGGCCGTGTCTTATTTTTCGTACAACAAAATAGTTCAATATTTTCAATAAACTATTTCTAATTGACGATACAACCTAGGGCCTTCCCCAAAAGAACGGAGGCCGCGCAAACGGAATCCCGCCGCGCAGCCTCCTTTAAGGGCTATGCCGTTAAAAGCTCCATAAACGGAGCATCCCTTTCCTTTATTGTTTGCCTTCGATCTTCGCCCACGAGTCCTTGAGCGTCACCGTCCTGTTGAAGACAGGCGCACCGGGCTTGCTGTCCGGATCGACACAGAAATACCCAAGGCGTTCAAACTGCACGCGGGCCCCGGCAGGGAATTCCGCCAGAGCGGGTTCGACCTGCGCGGTCACGACACGCATCGAGCCGGGATTCAGCAGATCCGTGAACTCCACGCCTTCGGGCGTATTGCCGGGCGTGGGGGACGTGAACAAGTGCTCGTACAGGCGCACTTCGGCGGGCACGGCGTGGGGCACGGAAACCCAATGGATGGTGCCCTTGATCTTGCGTCCGTCGGGCGTAGACCCGCCCTTCGATTCGGGATCGTACGTACAACGCAGCTCCACGATGTTGCCGTCCGCATCTTTGATCACGTCCTTGCACGTAACATAGTAGGCATAACGCAGACGGACTTCCGAACCGGGGAAGAGGCGATGGAACTTCTTCGGCGGATCTTCGCGGAAGTCGTCCCGCTCAATGTAAAGCTCACGGCTGAACGGCACCTTGCGGCTGCCTTCCACGCTGCCGTCCTGGCTGAACGGCATGTCGAACCATTCCACCTGCCCTTCAGGATAGTTCTCAATGACGACCTTGATCGGATCGAGCACGGCCATCGTGCGCGGGGCAACCGCATTCAGATGTTCGCGCACGCAGAACTCAAGCAGGCTGTATTCCACCAGGTTTTCCGCGCGGGCCACGCCGATGCGGGAGCAGAAGTCCCGGATGGCTTCCGGGGTATACCCCCGGCGCCGCATCCCGCAAATGGTGGGCATGCGGGGATCGTCCCAGCCGCGCACGAACCCGCCCTTCACGAGCTGAATGAGCTTGCGCTTGGACAGCACGGTATAGGTCAACCCAAGGCGGGCGAACTCAATCTGCTGCGGGTGGTACACGCCCAGCGCGTCGAGCACCCAATCGTACAGCTCACGGTTGTTGACGAACTCCAGCGTACAGATGGAATGCGTAATGCCTTCCAGCGAGTCAGACAGGCAGTGCGTGAAGTCGTACATGGGATAGACGCACCACTTGTTGCCCGTCCGGTGGTGTTCCGCATGACGGATGCGGTACAGCGTGGGGTCACGCATGACCACATTTGGGGAAGCCATGTCGATCTTGGCGCGGAGCACATGCTCCCCGTCAGCGAACTCGCCGTCGCGCATCCGGTGGAACAGATCGAGATTTTCCTCGACGGAACGGTTCCGGTACGGGCTTTCCGTACCCGGCTGCGTGAGCGTACCCCGGCTGGCGCGGATTTCCTCGGCGCTCTGGCTGTCCACGTATGCCTTGCCGTCACGGATGAGCTGCTCGGCGAACGCATACAATTGATCGAAATAGTTGGAAGCGTAATACTCCCGATCGTCCCATTCGCCGCCGAGCCAATGCACGTCTTCACGGATGGAATCCACGTATTCGGTGTCTTCCTTCACCGGATTGGTATCGTCGAAGCGCAGGTTGCACAGCCCGCCGTACTCTTGCGCCAGCCCGAAGTTGATGCAGATGGACTTGGCATGGCCGATGTGCAGATAGCCGTTCGGCTCAGGAGGGAACCGGGTATGGACTTTCTTGCCGAAGCGCCCGGAGGCGTTGTCCTGATTGATGCGGACGTGCAGGAAATCCAGCCCGACGTTGTTTTCCGGTGTGGAGGAAGCATCCATGTTCATGAACAATCCTTTGCTGCCGCCTTCAGAGGGCGGCTGGCTTTTGTGAAACCGTGGGTTTCCGTTTGAGGGCTAATTTTTCGGGGGCACGATGCCGGGGGCTGCGCCCTGCTGCGCGGGGGGCTGGATCATGGGCATGCCGCCCTTTCCGGCTCCGGCGGGAGGCATGGTTTTGCCGCCCATGCCCGCGGGCATACCCATCCCGGCGGGAGGCATCCCCTTCTGGCCGCCCATATGGGATTTCATGAAGCTGTCCCATTCGCTGCGGGAGATGCCGCCGCTCTTGTCGGCGTCGATCGTATCGAAGGCGGGGCGCTTCATGCCGGGGACGGCGGCCTGAAACTCTTCCCAGTCCACCTGTCCGTTGCCGTCCTTGTCCATCTGCCCAAAGCGGTCGGGCGCGGCATACGCAGGCGCGGCACACAGGGTCAGCGCCGCCAGAAAAAGCAATTTTTTCATAGTTGTCTCCTCAGGATTCTCTCCTGACGGGTTAATGGCATGTTTCCACAGTGTAACCACTCTCCCCCTGACGCGCAAGCGCGGGAGCGGAAGAAGGTTGGAAGGAATCGGGGGAGGGGAGAGGGAAACTTTCTGGAGAAAGTTTCCCTCTCCCCTCCCCCGTACCCCCTCCCCTCTCCTTTCAAAGACTTTCAACCTTATCGAATCCCTCTTGTTTGTTTTCCCGGTATATCCACGGAAGGAGAAAAAAGTATAGGCTCCCCGAAATCCCCCGCATAACGGGTGGATTACCATTTCGGCCGGTTTGCGCCTTCAATGGACTAATCCCTTAAAACAAGGCTGTGTTATAGAAAATGGTTGATGCTTTTTTCCTTAAAGCTCCAAAGGGATAACCGGAAAAATACCTTAGCCGTGGATCCCGCCAAGGGGAAAACTGGAAAAAAGCTCTATTTTTCACCGCACTGTGGAGATGAAACAACCACATCCTATAACAGAGTTTAAAACAAAGAAGGGCTTCGCATGTGAAGTCCTTCTTCCGAAAAGCCGACAGGCTGCTGTCTAGGTCATGTCGTCATTTTACATATGACTATTTGAAAGGCTATGTTATAGAAAATGGTTAATGCTTTTTTCTTGAAATTCCAAATGGATAAACGGAAAAATGCCTTAGCCGTGGATCCCGCCAAGGGAAAAATAGAAGCAAAAGGCTGTATTTTCAAGGCACTGTGGAGATGAAACAACCACAAACTATAACAGAGCCATTTGAAATTATTTAAAACAATCTTTTTACGACTTAATACAATTAAATTATTTCAATGGATTATATATAATTAACGACACGGCCTAATGAAGTGCCCTCTAATCAAGGGAGCACAAACACGGTGAGTGCCATACGATTCCGCTGTCTACTGGGGTGCTCTTTCCCCACTCGGTATTCCTAAAAGGCCCTGTCATGGCATACGGCTGTTTTATTTCTGTATCATAATGAAATATATAGCTTTTATATGATTTTTCCCCACTGATGGACTCCATGATTGGGGCATTTCATTGGTTGTTCCCTTGGAACTTCAAGAAATAACGCATCAACCGTTTCCTATGACGCAGCCTCCTAAAAAACTCGGAGCGGGGATTCGATAGGCGTGAAAGCCTTTGGGGAGGAAGGGTGTTGGGGAAGGGAGGGAAAGACGTGGAGGGCTTCCCCCTTCTTCAGAAAAGTTTTCCCTCCCTTCCCCAATGTTTCTCTATGGTTTCAGGATAGCTCTTCGCTAGCTTTTTGCGTAGGCTTTGGGCCCTTCCATATAATAGTCGCCGCCCTCGACATCGCCCACGACGATGACGGGGAAGTCCACGACCTCCATCGCCGCCAGTGCTTCCGGGCCGAGCTCGGCATAGGCCAGCACCGTATACGAGCGGATACAGCGGGACAGCAGCGCCCCGGCGCCGCCGGTGGCCGCGAAATAGACCGTCCCGTAACGCTGCATGGCGTCCTTGACCGCCTGTGAACGGTTGCCTTTGCCGATCATGCCGGAAAGCCCCTTTTCCATCAGGCGCGGCGCGTAGGCGTCCATGCGCCCGGAGGTCGTCGGCCCGGCGGAGCCGATGCCCTGCCCTGGTTTGGCTGGAGAGGGCCCCACATAATAAACAATCTGATCGCGCAGATCCACGGGCAGGGGCTCTCCCCTGTCCAGCGTCTCCACCATGCGCTTGTGAGCGGCGTCGCGGGCCGCGTAAATGGTTCCCGAAATGAGGACTCTGTCACCGATATGCAGTGAACGCACCTTGTCTTGAGTGAGGGGCGTCGTCAAACGGATGGGTTCGGACACGGAAATCTCCTGTTTGCCCCGCGCCTGAGGCTGGGGCTGAAAGTGATTACAGTTCCGCCTCGGCGTGGCGCGCAGCGTGGCAATTGATGTTCACCGCCACCGGGAGGCTGGCGATGTGCGTGGCGCAGAATTCCACGTTGACCTTGAAGGCAGTAGTCGTCCCGCCGAGCCCCTGCGGGCCTGTCCCAAGATCGTTCAGGAGGCCGAGGAGCTCTTCCTCAAAGGCCGCATACCGGGGATCGGGGTTGCGGGTGTCCACGTCGCGCATGGCGGCGCGCTTGGCGCACAGGCCCGCCAGCTCAAGCGTGCCGCCGATGCCCACCCCGACCACCATCGGAGGACAGGGGCTCGAACCGGCGGCCTTCACCGTATCCACCACAAATTTCTTCACGCCTTCAATCCCGTCGGCGGGGACGAGCATCTTGAGGGCGCTCTTGTTTTCACTGCCCGCCCCTTTGGGCGCCAGCTTCAGGCGGATACGATCACCGGGGACAATCCGCACATGCAGCACGGCGGGCGTGTTGTCCCCGGTGTTCTTGCGCTCGAACAACGGTTCGGCCACGGAGGATTTCCGCAGGTAGCCTTCCGTATACCCTTTGGCGACCCCGGCATTGACGGCCTCCTCAAACGAACCGCCCACAATATGCACATCCTGCCCGACTTCGGCGAACACGACGGCAAGGCCGGTATCCTGACAAATAGGCGTATTCTCCGAAGCCGCGATGTCGGCGTTCAGCAAAAGCTGGCGCAGCACGTCCTTGCCGGAAGGCGATGCCTCCCGTTCCACGGACGACTCGATGGCCCGGTACATCACATCCGGCAGGCGGCAACAGGCGGCAACGGCCAGCTCCGCGACGGTATCCGTTATGGCTGAAACATGAATTTCACGCACGGCACTATCCTCAAGCATAAAGACGCAACAAACGAACAGCCTCAGACACCACAAGGCGGAACCCCCGCCTTGTTTCTTCTCACTGTTATCATGCGGCTGTACGGCGCACAAGCGCCGCCGAAAGAATAAAGATCAACCATCCTCCCCGGAACGGAGTGTTTTGCGATCTTGCCGTATGCTGGCTAAACGGGTATGATTCTTCGCTTGAGACAAAAACGGCGCCCAAGAAAGCGCTGACAGCAACCATAACCATCAGGATAGGCCCCATGAGCAACCATTTTGAAGGACTTGGCAAAACCTGGCTGACCCTTTTGAACGATCCCGAGAAGGAAGTTCCCGCCGTCGTCATGCAGGTGATGAAGGAAGGAAAAACCCGCGATTGTTGGCAGCGCAAGGACTCCAAGGAAGAGACCATGGTGCTGGCCTGGCCGGTGGAAACGGCGTTCCGCGCGGGCGTCACCATCCACGGGAAAGCGGGCGAACAGCTCCGCCCCGTGTCGACCTATCCCCTGCTGGAAGGCGCGCCCAACGATATGACCGTGAACGAAACGTATTTCTGGCAAAATGAAACCGAAGGCGAAGTGTCCGCCACGTGCAACGAAGGCGCCAACCCGCTCTGGTTCTATTCGCCGTTTCTGTTCCGCGACCGTGAAAACCTTACCCCCGGCGTCCGCCACACCTTCCTTATCGCCGGGCTCGCCTACGGCCTGCGCCGCGCCCTCCTCGACGAAATGACCATTACCGAAGGTGTGGAATACGAGCGTTACGTGGCGGAATGGCTGGCCCATAATCCGGGCAAGACCCGCCTCGACGTGCCGCAGCTCACCGTGGATCTCAAAGGCGCCCGCATCGTCGTCCCCGGCGAGGTCGCCAGCGAATACCAGATCCGCGTCCCGGTCACGTCCGTGGAAGAGATGCGCATCCAGAATGAAAAAGTGTACATGCTGATTGTGGAATTCGGCCTCAATACCCCGAACCCGCTCCGCTTCCCCCTGTACGCTCCCGAACGCGTCTGCAAGATCGTCCCCCAAGCCGGGGATGAAATCGACGCCATCATCTGGCTGCAGGGCCGCATCATCGACTAGGTCCGCGGCTGCCTGAGGCGGGCATCCCCAGCCTTGGGCAGCGCCCTCTCCTCTGGGGCAGAGCGGAAAGGAGCCCTCCGTGTCCATGCACGAAATCGAAGACTACATTGAGGAAGCCATACGGGTCGTGTCACGTTCCGATATGCCCGTTTCCGAAAAGCGGAACATGATTTATTCGCTGCTCAGGCTGGAGGAGTACGGCGATTGCGGGTTCACCAACCTGCGGACGCTGGAGGAGATGATGGACTGCCAATACACTTTCGTCTTCGACAAGACGAAGATGTATGACTATGAGGCGAACCGGGGCTACTACGACGGGCTTTCCAAGAAAGGCGGCTGTTCACAGGGCGCTCCCTATACGCTCGTCGCCCGTGACGCCGTGACCGACGAATGGGTGAGGCACGACGACAAGGTTTGCATCGACAGCGGTTCCGAAGCATGGCGGGGCATGGTGGCTGCCGGGGCCATTGCCGGCGAGGGCGCGGCCCCCGTGGAACGGCTGGAAGATCTGGACGTGCTGCGAACGGTAAAGAAGCTCTGGGGCCCGATGGACGACTATTTCATGCAGGCGCACGGCGGCCTCTTCCTCCTTTCCGGAGCCATTGACGGCTTGCCGGAAGAGGAATTCCCCGAACACTTCGGCATGACCAAACAGGATTTTGAGGACGAGTACGGCGACTAGCCGTTCCCCGTTTTCAGGACGGGCCGCCACCGGACGGCCCAGTACAGCGACTTTTTGAAAGGAAACAGACAATGCGCAGCCAAAAAATGACGTTCGGCCTTGAAAAGGCCCCCCATCGCTCCCTGCTCTACGCGCTCGGCCTGACCCGCGAAGAGGTGAAGCGCCCCCTCATCGGCGTGGTGAACGCCGCCAACGAAGTGGTTCCCGGCCACCTGCATCTCGGCAAAATCGCCGAGGCCGTCAAGGCGGGCATCCGCATGGCGGGCGGCACGCCTATGGAATTCCCGGCCATCGCCGTGTGCGACGGACTGGCCATGAACCATGAAGGCATGCGCTTCTCCCTGACCTCGCGTGAAGTCATCGCCGACTCCATTGAAATCATGGCTACGGCCCATCCTTTCGACGCGCTGGTGTTCATCCCCAACTGCGACAAGATCGTCCCCGGTATGCTCATGGCCATGATGCGCCTGAACCTGCCTTCCATCATCATGAGCGGCGGCCCCATGCTGGCGGGACGGAACAACACCGATCTCATCAGCGTCTTTGAAGGCGTCGGCGCGGTCCGTAACGGCACCATGACCGAGGAGGAGCTGGAAGACCTGACCGAAAACGCCTGTCCCGGCTGCGGTTCCTGTTCCGGCATGTACACCGCCAACACCATGAACTGCCTGTGCGAAGCCATGGGCGTGGCCCTGCCCGGCAACGGCACGACGCCCGCCGTGTCCGCCGCCCGTATCCGCCTTGCCAAACAGGCGGGCATGCAGGTCATGGAACTCCTCAAAAAGAACATCTGTCCCCGCGACATCGTGACCGAACAGTCCGTCCACAATGCTGTGGCGGCGGATATGGCCCTCGGCGGCTCCACCAACACGACGCTTCATCTGCCCGCCGTGTTCGGGGAGGCCGAATTGAACCTGTCGCTGGACATCTTCGACGAGATCAGCCGCAAGACGCCCAATATCTGTAAGCTTTCCCCTGCCGGGACGCAGCACATCGAAGACCTGCACCGTGCGGGCGGCATTCCCGCCGTCATGGGCGCCCTGCTCGGCAAGGGGCTCGTGTACGGCGACGCGCTCACCGTCACCGGCAAAACGGTGGCTGAGAATATCAAAGATCTCAAGGCCCACATCATTGATCCCGACGTCATCCGCATCGACAAGCCCTACGCCGAGGAAGGCGGCATCGCCATCCTGCGCGGCAACCTTGCGCCCGACGGCGCTGTGGTGAAGCAGTCCGCCGTGGCTCCCGAAATGATGATCCGTGACGTGACCGCCCGCGTGTTCAACAGCGAAGAGGAAGGCGTGGAAGCCATCCTCGGCGGCAAGATCAAAAAGGGCGACGTGGTGGTCATCCGGTACGAAGGCCCCCGCGGAGGCCCTGGCATGCGCGAAATGCTGACCCCGACGTCAGCCATCGTGGGCATGGGCCTCGGCGCGGATGTGGCGCTCATCACGGACGGCCGTTTCAGCGGCGGCAGCCGGGGTGCGGCTATCGGCCACGTATCCCCCGAAGCGGCGGACGGCGGGCTCATCGGGCTCGTGCAGGACGGCGACACCATCCATATCGACATCCCCGGCCGCAAGCTGGAACTGCTTGTCCCCGAAACGGAAATCGAAGAACGCCGCAAGCATTTCGTCCCAGTGGAAAAGGATGTAAAATCCCCGTTCCTGCGCCGTTATGCCAAGCTGGTGACCTCCGCATCCACCGGCGGTGCCTATAAAAAAATCTGACGCTGCCTCCGAGCCGCGAGCATTGAAAGGCATGCCCCCAGCCTCCTTCGTTCGGAAAGCTGGGGGCATTTTTGGGTTTTACGTTCTCCCGCCTAGGCCGTGTCGTTTTTTACATATAATTACTTGAAATTATTTCAAATAACATTTTATGACTTGAAGAATAGTCAAACAGTTTCAATAGATTATATTTAATTGACGACATGGCCGAATACATTACATGGAGCATTCCGCACCCAAGGAATACTTCAACCCCCTTTTTTGTCCTCTGCGCTTTTTCCCTAGGTCGTGTCGGCATTTTATATGTAACTATTTAAAAATTATTGAAAACAATCTTTTTACAACTCGAAAAATAGTTAAATAGCTTCAACAGATTATATCTAATTGACGGCACGACCTAGAACCCACCTCGCACCACCTGAAGGGGAAAATAAGGGATTGGCCAACTCACACGATGAGCGTTTTGTGCCATTCACTCCCCATTCAGATGAATGGAAGCGATGAATGGGAGCGTTAAAGGCCAAACTTTTCTCCTTTTTAAAGAGATTTTATTAAATTTTTATAAAATAAAAACAGCATATTAACTATACGTTTCAACTTTTTTTCGATTTTTCCCTTTTTCTTGTTGACAGCGGCGGGTGGTTTTTATAAATAGTTCTGGCTGTGCAGCTGCGGCAAGCAGAAAAAAGCACAGTAAACGTCCCCATCGTCTAGCCGGCCCAGGACAGCGGCCTTTCACGCCGTCAACGGCGGTTCAAATCCGCCTGGGGACGCCAAAAATTTCAATAGGCTACAGCAGCTTAGTTTTTGGGTTACAAAAATTGGGTTACAATTTTTCCTCAGGAGATCATCTCTTGAGGAATTTTTGTTTTAAGCAGGTCTTCCACTACCTGCCCGATGCCGCTGCCTCCCAGAGCCGAAAGAATTTCGCTCTGGTCCGTGTACAGCCCCGCGCTCTTCGTATAGCGATCCGTCGTAGTCGCTCGATAATGTCCCATAAGGACTTGGGCGGCATTCAGACCTGAACTCACGAACGTGATGGCCGCACTCTTGTGCCGGATGGCGTGAAAACCGAAGGGCTTCACATGGGCTTTCCGGCAGAGACGCTCCATGAAGTGAATGCGCTGGGTGAACGGCTGCCCCAGAAACGTGTCGTTCTGAAGCTGCATGAACACATTGTCCACCTTGCAGGGGCGGGCATCCCGCCACCATTTGAGCGCCTTGACCAGTTCCGGGTGCATTCGGAGCCAGCGCACTCGTTCCATGCCATTGCCCGACTTGTTGTCGGTCAGCCTGATTTTTTCCTTCTGAAGGTCCACGTCGTTCCACGTCAGCCGGAAGATTTCGCTTCTGCGTCCTCCCGTGAAGTACAGGGTCAGCAGCATGACCAGGTCCTGCCCTTCTGCCTGCTGGAACACCTTGATGACATCACTTTCCGGTGGAACGTAGCGCTCGCCGTGCTTTACGGGAAATGGCTTCACCTTCAGAAATGGTGGTGCCACCTGTGGGAATCCCTCAAAGAAGTCGGAACCCCAGTTCCATGCAGCCAGCAGATTCTTGCGGTACTTGTTGGCGACGTTCGCCCCGCGCTCATCCTTGATTCTGGAAAGAAACTCATAGGCTCTTGCCGAAGTGATTTCCGCGATGTCATGGATGCCCTTTTTGCCGCAGTAGGCGAAAAAGTCCTTCGTTACCAGTTTCTTTTCTACATAGGTCTGTCGGCTCATGGTCCGCTGAACATGGGTAAGGTAACTATCTCCCCACGCCATAAGCAGTTCTAATGCCGTGGGGATCGTCATCCCTTCCCGTGCGAGCTTTTTTTGCTCTTCCTCCCATTCTTTTGCGGCCCGCCATTCCGGGCCATGCTTTTTCCCTGCCGGGAACATTTTGCAGGCTATCTGCCTGCCGTTCACGATGACTCTCGCCATCCAACAATTTCCTTTGTCCGGTCTCAACGTCGGCATTGCTGAAATACTCCAACACTGTGCCCCATCGAAACCTCCAGCGGTATCCAATGCGCCTGCCGCCTAATAAGTAGGCTATCTTTTTTACCGTTCTGGGGTCAAGGCGCAATCTATGGGCGACTTGTTGCAGTGTTAAAATCGTATTAAGATCACAATGCACGGGAATACCCTTACTGTTGTTGTTTAGTTTTTAGATATGAATCTGTTGTATTTCGAAACAAGCTCCAGTATTGATGTGCAGTTATTCTGAAGTAACATTTTTTCTTTATGTCTTCTAACTCCACTTTTGCTCATATTTAATAATTCAGCAATTTCCGTGCTAGTTTTTCCTTTTAGAATTAAGTGAAAAACTTCTATACCACGAGGTGTGAATTTAATTTCTTTGCATGTATTTTGACCATAATTAAATGTGCATAATATTTTAATAGTTTTATTCACGTTCATTTTCTTTCTTATATCTTCAAGATGACGGTAAATTGTTTTACGACTGACACCGAGTTTTTTGGAAATGACTTTTTATGGAAAGCCCGAGCTGAAGAAACGTGATGATTTCTTTTTGTCTTGGTGTAAAATAGTTTTTCATTACTACTTCTCCTGCAAGGTCGGAAAGTTATGGTTACCTCCCTCTTAGCATGGAGAAATCATGTCGTGCAGTGGCCAAATTACCCAAAAGGACATCTTTTGATAAAAAGTACTAGGCTTCATATATTCTTTAATAATATGTAATTATTGATAATTTTTTAAAATCACTTTCTTTAAACGAGGAGGAACCGTTTGTTTTGGCTCGGCTGCAATGGTCAGCACAAAACGTTTGATTTTGACAATGCGCCAATGTAATTTCGAGGGGTAGAAGAAAAGGAATTTACGGCCATGTGTCCGTGGTTAGGCGTTTCCAGAGACTTTAGTTTTTACTGAAAACATAATGAACGAGCACGTAGATTATGGAAGAAAGATGACTGACGGTCGATGACATTTATAAATATTTCTATGTAAATGACGAGATAATCTATATTGAATCAAACAACAAGTTATACCAAGTGCATTGAGCGTTGATGTATTTTTATACAAGACGAATTGGCTGATTGGAGTTTGTCCGGTGGTGCAGCTTATAGATCTGACAAACCGGAAATAGAGCAGCAAGGGGCAAGTATGGCCGAATTGATTCACGATAAGATAAAACGATCCATTCAGGCAGCTGAAGGACTGTATTATCGCCTGATATTACTGGTAGGGAAGACTGGATCTGGCAAAACAGGCGTTCTGCGGAAAGTTGCTGAAGAGTTCGGTTCATCCGTTGTTAACGTCAACTTGGCGCTTTCAGGAGAACTGTTAGAACTGACGGTAAAGCAGCGGTCTCTTCGGATTCCGGGCATCCTCGATCAGCTCGTGGAACAGATGCAATCACCTGTGCTGCTGGATAATCTCGAAATCCTTTTTGATAAGAACCTCCGGCAGGATCCTTTGCGGCTGTTGCAGTCCATCTCAAGAAAAAGAACTGTAGTGGCTTCATGGAATGGAGTCATAACATCTGGGAGGCTGTTGTACGCCGAAAACGGTCATCCTGAGTACCGCAACTATGACTCGGTCGATGCGCTTATTGTGAGCATGGATGGTACGTCTACATTGGATTCGGTAAAAGAATAATAGAGAGGCAGAATAAACATGAAATACGGAGACCTTATCCAATTCGACCCGATTGAGTCGGTTGTTCAGTTGCGTGACGCGGACAAATCGAGTGCCGCACATACACTCGTGAGCACCTATGTTATTTCTGAGGAAATGGCTGAACGGCTCATCCATCTTGTCATTCCTCAGTTGCAGTTCGATATGCCGGTCGATAACAAGGGCTTGCTGGTTGTTGGTAACTACGGCACAGGTAAGTCGCATTTGATGTCGGTGGTCTCCAGTCTTGCCGCAGACGCCTCTTTGCTGGAAGAACTGAACCACACGGGTGTCCGCGATGCGGCATCTCAAATTGCCGGTAGATTCAAGGTAATTCGTACTGAAATTGGTGCCACTACCATGTCTTTGCGTGACATTCTGGTGGCCGAGCTGGAAGAAGGTCTTGATAAGCTTGGGGTGGACTATGAGTTCCCCGAAGCCGGAACCATCACAAGCCATAAACGGGCCTTTGAAGATATGATGGCCAAGTTCGGCGAAGTGTTTCCCGAACATGGTCTGTTATTGGTGGTCGATGAGTTGCTCGACTACCTGCGCACGCGCAAGGATCAGGAACTGATACTCGACCTCAACTTTCTGCGCGAGATAGGCGAAGTATGCAAGGACCTACGCTTCCGATTCATGGCTGGCGTTCAGGAAGCCATCTTCGATAGCCCGCGTTTTGCTTTTGTCGCTGACAGCATTCGTCGGGTGAAGGATCGTTTCGAGCAAGTTCTTATTGCCCGTAGTGACGTGAAATTTGTCGTAGCCGAGCGTCTGCTTAAAAAGACTACCGAACAACAAGCCCAAATCCGCGACTATTTGATGCCTTTTGCCAAATACTATGGCGGACTCAATGAGCGTATGGATGAGTTTGTTCGGCTCTTTCCAGTGCATCCCGATTACATAGACACTTTTGAACGGGTTACCGTGGTGGAAAAGCGCGAGGTGCTCAAGACTTTGTCTATGAGCATGAAAGCTATTCTCGGTAAGGATGTGCCGCAGGACGAACCTGGCCTGATCGCTTTCGACAGCTACTGGAATACTCTTAAGCAGAATCCTTCTTTTCGTGCGATTCCTGAGATCCGGGCAGTCATTGATTGCAGCCAGGTGCTGGAATCCCGGATCGAAAACGCCATTACTCGTAAACAGTACAAGCCGATGGCGTTGAGACTGATCCATGCTCTGTCCGTTCACCGGCTCACTACTGGTGACATCTATGCCCCCATGGGAGCGACTGCCGAAGAGCTGCGTGATCGCCTTTTCCTGTTCGATCCGTTGATCGCAGAGCTGGGTGGTGATGAACCTGATAAGGACCTGCAGACCCATGTGGAAACGGTCCTGCGTGAGATACTCAAAACGGTCAGCGGACAGTTCATCTCCTTTAACGCCGATAATCGCCAGTTTTATCTCGATCTCAAAAAGACCGACGATTTCGATGCGTTGATCGAGAAAAGGGCTGAGAGCCTGGACCAGGCCCAGCTCGACCGTTTTTATTACGAGGCTCTCAAGCGGGTCATGGAATGCCAGGATGTGACGTATGTCACCGGTTACAAAATCTGGCAGCATGAACTGGTCTGGCTGGAGCACAATACGACTCGTACCGGATACCTCTTTTTGGGTGCTCCCAACGAGCGTTCCACCGCTGTGCCACAGCGGGATTTTTACCTTTATTTCCTCCAGCCCAATGACCCGCCACGCTTTAAGGATGATAAGGCCAGTGACGAACTCTTTTTCCGCCTGAAAACTACAGATGAGGAATTCCAGATTACGCTGAAGAACTACGCGGCAGCGCTGGACCTTGCAGCTACTTCATCGGGCCACGCTAAGGCCACCTATGAATCAAAGGCCAACGGTTTTCTGAGGAAGCTGGTTCATTGGCTACAGCAGCACATGAGTGATGCCTTTGACGTCACATATCAGGGGCGTACCAAGTCGATGACCGAATGGGCCAAGGGGAAATCTATCCGAGAGCTGTCTGGTCTGTCGCCCCATGAGACCATCAACTTCCGTGACCTGGTCAACACCATCGCCGGAGTCTGTTTAGCTCCTAATTTCGAGAATCAGGCTCCAGAATATCCTTTCTTTTCAATCCTGATTACCGATAAAAATCGTGCTCAGGCCGCGCAGGAGGCTCTGCGGACCATCGCCGGACAGCATCGTACTAAGCAGGCAACTGCCGTGCTGGATGCCCTTGATCTGCTTGATGGCGAAAAAATTGTTCCCTACAGGTCGAAGTATGCCCAGTTCATCCTTAATGTCGTCAAGGCCAAGGGGTACGGTCAGGTTGTCAACCGTAGCGAGATTATTCAGGACGACCACGGGCTGGAATACATGAATCTAGGAGGTTTTCGTCTGGAACCCGAATGGGTGAGCGTGCTGGTAGCAGCTCTGGTCTATTCTGGGGATGTCGTGTTTGCCATCCCAGGTAAAAAATTCGATGCCACTGGCTTACAGCAATTGGCTGCAACCAGTATGGATGAGTTGACGCGATTTAAACACTTGGAGCAACCCAAAGAATGGAATTTGCCTGCAATTAAAGCTCTGTTTGAACTGCTCGGTATGACACCGGGCATGGCCCAGCTTGTTACGCAGGGCAAGGACGAGCCTGTGCAGAACATGCAGCAGGCGGTAAGCAAGATTGTCAATCGTATCGTCATGACTCAGCAGGCCCTGCGCGAGGGGCTTTCCTTCTGGGGGGTGGATCTGCTCGCGACTACAGATCTGGCCAGCCAGGTCAGCGGACTGGACGGTGCCAAGGTGTTTTTTGAATCGCTGCAGGGGTACTCTACTACGGGTAAGTTGAAAAATTTCCGCTACAGCGTTCCCGAAGTGCTGGTTCATGAAAAGGCTGTGAAATCACTGGATGAGTTGGATACCTTGCGTGAGTTTATCATGAATTTCAGCCCGACAGTGTCATGGCTCTCCACAGCAGAGGCCGTGTTGCCTCCCGAACATGAATGGGTGGACCGCATGAAAACGATTCGGCAGGATGTGCTGGATATTCTCAAGCAGATCAATGTGACCAAGCTGCGTAGTCAGTCCAAAAGCATCGGGGACAAACTGCAAGGACTGAAAAAGGATTACATCACTATCTACATCAGCCTTCACACCAAAGCCCGACTTGGTGTGAACGACGATAAGCGTAAGGCTGGATTGCTTAATGATCAGCGGCTGCAGACACTGCTCAAGCTGGCCGGTATCGACCTGATGCCCAGGCAGCAGCTCAATGATTACCAGACTCGTCTGGCTGGACTGAAAAGTTGCTTTGCCCTGACCAATCAGGACCTCGAAAAATCGCCCATCTGTCCCCATTGTGGATTCCGGCCTTCGATGGAACATTGTATATCGGCTGGCTCACAGGTGATAGATCAGATGGATGCACAACTCGACGCCATGATGAAGGCCTGGACATCTATCATCCTCAGTAATCTGGAAGACCCGATCACCCAAGCCAATATGGATCTCTTGAAGATCGATGACCGCGATAGGCTGGAAGACTTTATGAAGTCCAGGGAACTGCCCATGCCGCTGGACAGTAATTTTGTTTATGCTTTGAAGGAAGTGCTTTCTGGACTGGTCAAAGTCACTGTCAAGGCACGGGAGTTGCAACAAGCTCTGCAGGCTGCCGACGGTCCGGCCACTCCGGCGGAGATGAAAAAACGTTTTGAAGCATACCTTGATCAGCTCACCAAAGGCAAGGACCAGGCCAAGGTGCGGATAGTCATGGAATAAGAGTGACTAGGCTGAGACATCAGACGAAAGACAAGGATTATGAAGATGAAAGAACTCAGTTTGCTTAACACTCTGCCTGAAGTACCGCAGAAGCCCTCCGGCCCGGTGACCTGTCTCGGCATGACCTTTGAAAATGATGAGGCACGTCGCGCCTATTTCACTGAGGAACTGCGCAAAAAGCTGCAGGACCCGGAGTTCCGCAAGATTGAAGGCTTTCCCATAGGCAGCGATGAGGACATCCTGACTTTAAGTGATCCGCCGTACTATACCGCCTGTCCGAATCCGTGGATTGCCGACTTTATTGCCGAGTGGGAGGCCCAGAAGCCGAAGCAGCCTGAAGGTTATCACTATCACCGTGAACCCTTTGCGGCTGATGTCAGCGAGGGGAAGTACGACCCTATTTATAGAATGCACCCATATCACACGAAGGTGCCGCATAAGGCCATTATGCGTTACATCCTCCATTACACGCAGCCTGGTGATATCGTGTTTGACGGCTTCTGCGGAACTGGAATGACTGGAGTAGCTGCGCGTCTATGTGGAGATCGTGCAGAGGTCTCAGCTCTTGGCTATCAAGTGAAATCAGATGGAACGATTCTTCAGGAGGAAGTTGACGAAAATGGTAAAAAAAGTTGGCGTCCATTTTCAAAGCTTGGTGCTCGGAAAGTCTTACTAAATGATCTATCGCCTGCAGCTACTTATATATCGAGTAGTTACAACACCCCAGCCGATGCAAAGTCAATTAAGAGTCAAATTTATCAAGCTATCGATACGGTAGAGAAAAAATGGGGATGGATGTTTGAAACAATTCATAAAAATGGTGAAAAAGGGAAAATTAATTCGGTAATTTGGTCAGATGTATTTATTTGTCCAGAATGTTCTGCTGATATTGTTTTCTGGGAAAATGCCGTAGATGTTGAAAATGGAAAAGTACTTGATGAGTTTAAGTGTTCTCAGTGTGGCGCTAATTTGTCGAAGAGAAATATCGATCGGCGCTGGACAACCATATATGATCCGTTAATTGGAAAGTCAGTAACCCAAGCGAAGCAAGTGCCTGTTCGAATTAACTACATTTTTGGAGGTAAAAAATTCGATAAAAAGCCATCTAAAGAGGATATAGAGTTGCTTGATAATATTAATAGCTATAAAAATAATACTAAATTTTCTATAACAAAGATTATATCTGGTGATAAGACTGGCGAAGCTATAAGACTAGGATTTACGTATGTTCATCATCTATATTCTATGAGGAATTATATAGTTCTATCAGAATTTAAAAAATTATGTAAAAATTCAAAACTATGGATTCCATTAACAATAGTCGCTTTTAGAATAACAAAAAGGTATGGACTGACTTATCAGTCAGGAACGTGGGGAGCTGGAGGTGGGCCACAAAATGGTACATATTATATTCCATCACTTATTAAAGAGTTAAATATTCTGAGAATGCTGCGTGATGCTGTTGATAAAATTGTATTCTATTACGAAAAATTTTATAGTTGTATAACAACACAATCTTCATCAAAAGTTGTAATCCAAGATAATACTATTGACTATGTGTTTATTGATCCACCTTTTGGTTCCAATCTTAATTAGAGGGTGTTGATAAACTAATGACTTCGCGACATTTATGTGCGATAAGATTACATGAACGAAAAACCGCCATGCCCTAAATGTCAATCAATAGAAGTCGTCA
>NZ_DBMAFI010000054.1:0-21203 GCF_057864385.1 Bilophila sp.
CTCCCAAGACTTTTGACCTTATCGAATCCCTCTTCTTGGAAAGTTCGTATGGAAGGGGCCTGCTCCTTTGCGGAGGCGGCCCTTTCTTATTTTTATGGCTCTGTCAGAGTACACAGTTGTTTTGTTTCAACAATATATTGAAAATATATGCTTTTTCTCCAATTTTTTTCCGCTGGTGGGCTCTGTGATTGGGGGATTTTATTGGTTATTTCTTTGGAATTGGCTGTGTTCAATTTTACGGTTGATGATTTTTTCAATGAAAATCAATAGATAAAAGTTCATTTCACGTCTGGTGATGCGGGCCTCTCTCATTTTTTGTTCATTACATGAAATCCAGTTTTGAAGAATTGTTGCGAGACCTCCAGATAGTTTCCAAAAAACTCTTCCTTTCCAGTTGGAATCTTGTATCAACCACAAACTTAAACACAGCCTTGGAATTTCAAGGAAATAAAGTATCAACCGTTTTCTATGACACAGCCATTTTTATCCGGGCAACGGCATTGCGTTTTCCCGAAATGAGAATTTTCTCAAACTGAGAAGCCTTTTGGAATGCCGGAGCGTATGGATGCGCGTTTAATCGGTTTGTTTTGTTCGCTATCATGACGGCTCACAGCGTTGGCCCGACAATTGCTTCTTGGGAAGCAGGCCGGACATCCGGCATCATTCCTCTGGAGGCTTCCCATGAGCACCGTCGATTTTTCCCGTGTCAACGAACTCGCCCAAAAGTATGAACCGGAAATGACCCGGTTTCTGCGCGATATGATCCGCATCCCCAGCGAAAGCTGCCAAGAAGAAGGCGTGATCCGGCGCATCAAGGAAGAAATGGAAAAGGTCGGCTTCGACAGGGTCGAAATCGACAAGATGGGCAACGTCCTCGGCTACATCGGAAACGGCCCCCGCCTCATCGCCTTTGACGCGCACATCGACACCGTGGGCGTCGGCAACCGCTCCAACTGGACATTCGATCCCTACGAAGGCTACGAAGACGCCGAAACCATCGGCGGGCGCGGCTCGAGCGATCAGGAAGGCGGCATGGCCAGCATGGTTTATGCCGGGAAGATCATCAAAGAGCTTGGCCTGTGCCCCAAGGACTGCACCATCGTCATGGCCGGAACGGTGCAGGAAGAGGACTGCGACGGCCTGTGTTGGCAGTACATCATCAATGAAGACGGCCTGAAGCCCGAATTTGTGGTATCCACCGAACCCACCGACGGCGGCATCTATCGCGGCCAGCGCGGGCGCATGGAAATCCGCGTTGACGTGAGCGGCGTATCCTGCCACGGTTCCGCCCCGGAACGCGGCGACAACGCCATCTACCGCATGGCCCACATCATGACAGAGCTTGAACAGCTCAATGCCCGGCTCGCGGACGACCCTTTCCTCGGCAAGGGCACCCTCACCGTTTCCCAGATTTTCTACACCTCGCCCTCCCGCTGTGCGGTGGCGGACAGTTGCGCCATTTCCGTGGATCGCCGCCTGACCTTCGGTGAGGACAAGGATCTCGCCATTTCCCAGATTGAGAATCTCCCCTCGGTCAAGACCGCCGGAGACAAGGCCAAGGTGTCCATGTACACCTATGAAGTCCCCTCGTGGACCGGCCTCGTCTACCCCACCGACTGCTACTTCCCCACGTGGGTCCTGCCCGAAGACCATGTGGTGACGAAATCCACCGAAGAGGCTTACCGCAGCCTGTTCGGACGCGCCCCCCGCACCGACAAGTGGACTTTTTCCACCAACGGCGTGTCCATCATGGGCCGCTACGGAATCCCGGTCGTCGGCTTCGGCCCCGGCAAGGAAAAGGAAGCCCACGCCCCCGACGAAAAGACGTGGAAGCAGGATCTCATTGAGTGCGCGGCCCTGTACGCCGCCCTCCCCGCCACCTACGTCGCCAATACCCAATAGCCACACGGCAATAATCCCCGTCCTCAAACAGGGATTCAATAAAAACGAAAGTTTTAGGAAGATGAGGGGAGGGGGTCCGGGGGAGGGGAGAAGGAAGCCCTTCTCCAGAAGGGGTCCTTCTCCCCTCCCCCGCTTTCCCCTTCCTCCTCAGGAGCACGCCATGAGCCGGAAACTTGCGGTCATCGCCATCGGGGGCAACTCCCTCATCAAACACCGCGACAAGCAAAGCGTCGAAGACCAGTACTTCGCGCTGTGCGAGACGATGGAGCACATCGCCGACGTCATCCAACAGGGCTGGCAGGTACTGATCACCCACGGCAACGGCCCGCAGGTGGGGTTCATCATGCTGCGCTCGGAAATCGCCCGTGCGGTCGCGGGGATGCACATCGTCCCGCTGGTAAGCTGCGTCGCGGACACACAAGGCGCCATCGGCTACCAAATCCAGCAATCGCTCGACAACGTGCTCAAGCGGCGCGGCCTTGCGGACAAGACGGGCCGGACGGTTTCGCTGGTCACGCAGGTTCGCGTGGACATCGCCGATCCCGGCTTCAACAATCCTGACAAGTTCGTAGGCGAATTCTACGCCGAGGATCAGCTTGCGGAACTGCGTCGACAGCATCCCGACTGGATACTCAAGCCGGACGCCAACCGAGGCTGGCGGCGTGTAGTCCCTTCGCCCAAGCCCTGCGAAATCATTGAGCTGGACGCCATCCGCAGCCTGCTCGGTTCCGGGTTCAACGTGGTCGCGGCGGGTGGGGGCGGCATCCCGGTGATCCGTATGCCCGAAGGCATCTTTGGGGTGGACGCGGTCATTGATAAGGATCTCGCCTCGTCCCTGCTGGCGACGCAGCTCGGCGCGGACATGCTCGCCATCTCCACAGGCGTTGAAAACGTCGCGCTCAATTACGGAACCCCCATGCAGCGCCCGCTGCACAGCGTCACCGTCTCCGAAATGGAACGCTACCTTGCCGAGGGGCACTTCCCCGCCGGGAGCATGGGCCCCAAGATCAAGGCCGCCGTGGACTTCATCCGCAGCGGCGGATCGGAAGTCGTCATCACCAGCCCCGAATATCTCAACGCCGCGCTCACGAAGGGGGCGGGCACACATATTACCAAAGAGTAACAGGAGCACATCATGGACAAGATCCGCATCCGCAAGCTGATCGGTAGCCTCGCCAAGCGCGATTACCGCCGCATGTATATGAACGACTTCTTCCTGACATGGGAGAAGACCGACGACGAAATCGCCGCGACCTTCCTTGTGGCGGAAATCCTGCGCGGCCTGCGGGAAGCCAACACCTCCTGCCGGATGTTCGATTCCGGGCTCGGCATCTCCCTGTTCCGCGACAACTCCACGCGCACCCGGTTCAGCTTCGCCAGCGCCTGCAACCTGCTCGGCCTTGAAGTGCAGGATCTTGATGAGGGCAAGTCGCAGATCGCCCACGGAGAAACCGTGCGTGAAACCGCGAATATGATTTCCTTCATGGCCGACGTCATCGGCATCCGCGACGATATGTACATCGGCAAGGGCAACGCCTACATGCACACGGTTTCCGACGCCGTGCAGGAAGGTTACCGCGACGGCGTGCTGGAACAGCGGCCCACGCTGGTCAACCTCCAGTGCGACATCGACCACCCCACCCAATGCATGGCGGATATGCTGCACATCATCAACCATTTCGGAGGGGTGGAAAAGCTCAAGGGCAAGAGGATCGCCATGAGCTGGGCCTATTCTCCCTCCTACGGCAAACCCCTCTCCGTGCCGCAGGGCGTCATCGGCCTGATGACCCGTTTCGGCATGGACGTCGTGCTGGCGCATCCCGAAGGCTATGAAGTCATGGGCGGCGTCGAGGAGGTGGCCCGCCGCAACGCCGCCGCGACCGGCGGTTCGTTCACGAGGACGAACGACATGGCCGAAGCCTTCGCTGGCGCGGACATCGTGTACCCCAAGAGCTGGGCCCCCTTCGCGGCCATGCAGCAGCGCACCGATCTCTACGGCGCGGGCGACATGGACGGCATCAGGAAGCTCGAAAAGGAATTGCTGGCCCAGAACGCCGACCATAAGGATTGGGAATGCACCGAGGAGCTGATGGCCTCCACCCGCAACGGCGAGGCGCTGTACATGCACTGCCTGCCCGCCGACATTTCCGGCGTATCCTGCGCCGAGGGCGAAGTGGCCGCCGGCGTGTTCGACCGTTACCGCGTGCCGCTGTACAAGGAAGCCAGCTACAAGCCCTATATCATCGCGGCTATGATTACCCTTGCCCGCAAGCGCAACCCTGCGGATCTGCTCCTCGATCTGCTCGAAAAGGGCGGTCAGCGCTGCTTGTAAGGGAAAAATGAAGGCGCTGGGAAGGGAGCCCCCAAAGCCCCTCCCCCGGACTTGCCGGAGCGGTTTTCCCCTCCCGTAAGACTTTGGATGATGGGGAGGCCGCGCAACGGAAGTTCCGCCGTGCCGGAAGCCGGAACAAAAGGCAAGGCATCGCAGCGTTTATAACCCGCCCCTGAAAAGTTTTACTTTGCGGAGTGCGGGCAAAGCCGTATAACCATACGTAGAAAGAAAACTCCCGATGTGCCCCCTCACCGCAGGCCCAAAGCCTTTGGGGAGGGGAGCGGGACAGGGGAAGCGCGCTGAAGCCTCCCCTCCCGCACAATCCAGCGCCTTGCAGGAGGGATGCCATGATCGCGTTCAGACTCAACGGGCAGGCCACGATGTATGACGGCGATCCCGCCGCTTCGCTCCTTTCCTATCTCCGCAATGACCGCCGCCTCACGGCG
The DNA here is from genome assembly GCF_057864385.1 of Bilophila sp. Taxonomy (NCBI): domain Bacteria; kingdom Pseudomonadati; phylum Thermodesulfobacteriota; class Desulfovibrionia; order Desulfovibrionales; family Desulfovibrionaceae; genus Bilophila; species Bilophila sp. Next base: position 4,681 of record NZ_DBMAFI010000054.1, read on the forward strand.
GCCAAGGACGGCTGTTCCGGTCAGGCCGCCTGCGGAGCCTGCCTTGTGGAACTGAACGGCAAGGCGTGCCTCGCCTGCTCCACCCCCATGAGCAAGGCAGCCGACGGCGACGTCGTCACACTCGAAGGCTTGCCGGAAACGCTCAGGCGGACGCTCGGCATGGCGTTCGTCAACCGCGGGGCCGTCCAGTGCGGGTTCTGCACCCCCGGCTTCCTCATGCGGGCCAAGGTACTCCTGCAAACCAATTCAAACCCCACCCGTGAAGAGGTCGTCAAGGCCGTCCGCCCGCATCTGTGCCGCTGTACCGGCTACGTCAAGATTGTGGACGCCATCCTCGACGCCGCGAGGTTGTTACGCGAAGGAAACATTCCCGAACCCGACGACAACCCGCGCCTCGGATCGGGCTGGCCCAAGTATGGCGGCTACGAACGGGCGATTGGAACCCGCCCCTTCGTCAACGACATCGACGCGCCCGGCATGGCGCACGGAGCCATTGTCTTCAGCGGGCATCCCCGCGCCCGCGTGCTTGCCATCCATACGGATGAAGCGGCGGACATGCCCGGCGTCGTCCGCATCCTGACCGCCGACGACATCCCCGGCGAGCGTGTGCTCGGCCTTTACGCCAAGGACTGGCCCGTCTATATCAAGGTGGGCGAAATCACCCGTTACATCGGCGACGCGCTGGCCTGCGTGGTCGCGGAAACCGAAGCCGAAGCCCGTGCTGCGGCGGCCTGCGTCAAGGTCGATTATGAAGTTCTGACGCCGCTCCTCGACATGGAGGAGGCGGAAACCTCGCCCATCCATATCCACGAAAACGGCAATATCCTGCTCGACAAGACCATCAGGCGCGGCGAACCCGTGGACGACGCCTTGGCCCGCTGCGCCTTTACCGCCGAGGCCACCTACCGGACTCAGGCCGTCGAGCACGCCTTCATCGAGCCCGAAGCGGCGCTGGCCGTTCCCGAAGCGGGCGGGGTGCGCCTCTATGTCCAGTCCCAAGGCATCTGGCACGATAAGGCGGATATAGCCGCCCTGCTCCATGTCCCCACGCCCAAGGTCACGGTCACGCTTGCCGACTCCGGAGGCGCGTTCGGCGGCAAGGAGGACTTCACCTGCCAGCCCCATGCCGCGCTCGCCGCGTATCTGCTTGGGCGTCCGGTCAAGGTGCGGCTCTCCCGGCCCGAATCCATCCGCATGCACCCCAAGCGCCACGGCATGAAGCTCCATTACGTCATCGGCTGCGACGAAAGGGGAATCCTGCAGGCCGCCAAGGTTCGCATCCTCGCGGATACCGGAGCCTACGCCTCGGCGGGCGGCCCGGTCGTCACCCGTACAGGAACCCATGCCGCCAGCGCCTATCACATCCCCTCCGTGGACGTGCATGTGAAGGCGGTATTCACGAACAACCTTCCGGCGGGCGCATTCCGGGGGTTCGGGGTCAACCAGTCGAATTTCGCTATGGAATGCCTCATCGACGAGCTGTGCGAAAAGGGCGGCTTCGACCGCTGGCAATTCCGCTATGACAACGCCGTGGCACCGGGCCGCATGGTCACCACCGGGCAGGTGCTCGGCGAAGGCACGGCCCTGCGCGAAACCCTGCTCGCGGTGCGCGACGCCTTCCGCAGCCACCCGCGGGCGGGCATCGCCTGCGCCATCAAGAATTCCGGCATCGGCAACGGCATCCCCGAACCCTGCGATTGTTACCTTGAAGTGCACCCGGCCCCGGAACAGCCGGCGGGCGCGCGGCTCGTCCTGCATCATGGCTGGACGGAGATGGGGCAAGGCATCAACACGGTAGCCCGGCAGATGCTGTGCGAGGTGGCGGAACTCGGCCCTGATGTTGCCGTCGACATGACCGCATCCACCGAATACGGGGCCTTTGCGGGCAGCACCACCGCCAGCCGGGGCACGTTCCAGCTTGGGCACGCCGTGGTCAACGCCGCCCGGCAGCTTCGCGGCGATCTGGACAAGTACGGCGGACGCCTCGACCGTCTCGTGGGCCGTTTCTACAAGGGGCACTACGACTCGGCGGGGCAGACTTCCGGGCAGGGCGCGCCGGGAGAAATCCGCAACCACGTCTCCTACAGCTTTGCCACGCATGTGGTATTCATGGACGAGGAAGGCGGGATTGAAAAGATCATCGCCGCGCACGACTCAGGCCGCGTCGTCAACCGCCCGCTCTACGAAGGGCAGGTACAGGGCGGCGTGGTCATGGGCATGGGCTATGCCCTGACCGAAAGCATCCCGGTCAGGGACGGCTATCTGACCTCCGGCAGGCTCAACGCCTGCGGCCTGCTCCGTTCGGTGGACGTGCCGGAAATAGAGGTCATCGCCGTGGAAGTGCCCGATCCCGAAGGGCCGTGCGGGGCCAAGGGCATCGGGGAAATCGCCTGCATCCCCACCGCGCCCGCCGTCGTCAACGCCCTGTACCTTGTGGACGGCGTGAGGAGGCGGGAACTGCCCGTGGGCAGGAAGAAGTAGCGCTTCCGGCGGCAAGGGACGCCGCCCCTCCCTTGATTATCCATCGCATTCCCTATTCCCAAAGGAGCCGACAATGAGCCTGTATCTGCGCAACGCCACATGGATCGACCCGGAAACGTTCAAGGCAAGGGCCACGACGATCAAGGTGGAAGAAGGCCCGTTCGGCGGGATGGCGCTCGACGCCCACGCGCCTGCGGAGTGTCCGCCGGAAGACGCCGTATTGGACTGCACGGGCCGCCTCGTCATGCCCTCCTTCGGCTGCGGGCATCACCATATCTACTCGGCCCTTGCGCGCGGCATGCCTCCCGCGCCCAAGGCCCCGGCGAACTTCCTTGAGGTGCTGGAATACGTCTGGTGGCGCATGGACAAAAAGCTCGATCACGACATGATCGAGGCCAGCGCCCTTGTTACCGCTCTGTACTGTGCCAAGAACGGCGTAACCTTCGTCATCGATCACCATGCCTCGCCCTTCCATCTGGACGGCAGCCTTGAAACCATCGCCAAGGCGCTGGATCGCGTGGGCCTCGGACATCTGCTCTGCTACGAAATCTCCTGCCGTGATGGAGAGGAGATCAAGGAAAAGGGGCTCGCCGAAACCGACGCCTTCCTGTCCTCCGGGCGCAAGGGCCATGTCGGGCTGCACGCCTCCTTTACGGTGGACGACGACCTGCTTGGGCGCGCCGTGGAGCTCGCCCGCAAGCACAAGACGGGCGTACATATCCACGTCGCCGAAGGCATCGAGGATCAGGAACACTGCGCCCGCACCTACGGCAAGAGTGTCGTGCGCCGCCTCTCGGACGCGGGCGTGCTTGATCTGCCCCTGTCCATCCTTGGGCATTGCGTCCATCTTGATGCGGAAGAGCGCGACCTCATCCGCACTTCGCCCTGCTGGGTCGTGCAGAACACCGAAAGCAACCTCAACAACAACGTCGGGCTTGGGCGCTACAACGATTTCCCCCGCGTCATGCTCGGCACGGACGGTATGCACAGCGACATGATCCGCAGCGCGCAGTCCTCCTATTTCATCGCCGGGCTCGCCGAAGGCGGCATGTCCCCCCTGGCGGCCTGCCAGCGCCTCCGCGCCGTACACGCGCACATCCAAGGCCACAATGCGCCGGGCGGCGGGGCGAACAATCTGGTCATCCTCAACTACGATTCCCCCACGCCGCTGACGCAGGACAACTTCCCCGGACACTTCTGCTATGCCTTCGACGCCCGCAACGTGGAGTCCGTCATCAGCCAAGGCAGGCTCATCGTGGATCACGGCAGGCTCACCGGCATGGACGAGGCCGACATCCTCGCCTACGCCAACGAACAGGCCCGCCGCCTCTGGGCTTTGCTGTAAACCATCAACAGGGAAACAGGTTCACCATGCGCATGCTTATTACCGGCGGGCTGGCCGCACGCGCGGACGGCGTCTTCAACACGGACATCCTGATTGAAGGCGGCCGGATTCTGGAACTCGGCGAACGGCTGCACGAGGCCCAGCAGCCTGAAGGAACGGAAATCGTGGACGTATCCGGCTGCGTGGTCATGCCCGGCGGAGTCGATGCCCATACCCACGTCAACCTGACGGTGGACGGCGCGCACGTCTCCGACGGTTTCGGAGCCGGGACGCTGGCGGCGGCATGGGGCGGCACCACGACCATCGTGGAACATCCGGGCTTTGGCCCGCAGGGATGCGATCTTCCCCATCAGCCCACCGCGTATCTGGAGCAGGCGGAAGGCCGCTGCTACACGGACTACGCCCTGCACGGCGTATTCCAGCATGTGGACGACGCCGTCCTTGCCCGGATTCCCGAAGCCGTGGCGCAGGGATTTCCCACGCTCAAGGCCTACACCACCTACGGCGGCAGGCTGGATGACGAAGGGCTGCTACAGATTCTCGCCGCGCTCAGGGATGCGGGCGGGCTGCTCGCCGTCCATTGCGAAAACCACGCCATCACCCGTTTTCTGGGGGACAAGCTGCGCCGCGAAGCGCCGCGCGATCCTATGAGCCATCCCCGGAGCCGCCCGGCCCGGTGCGAGGCCGAGGCGATCAACCGGATTCTGAAACTGGCGAAAACGGCGGAAGCGCCCGTGTACATCGTGCATCTCTCCACGGCGGAAGGTCTGGCCTGCATCCGCGAGGCGCAGAAGGCCGGGCAGCCGGTCATTGCCGAAACCTGCCCGCAGTACCTTCTGCTCGACGAGTCCGCCTATGCCGAACGGGACGGCCTCAAGTACGTCATGGCCCCACCCCTGCGGACGGAAGCGGATCGCGCCGCGCTCTGGGAGGGCCTCGCGGACGGCAGCATCTCGGTTGCCGCTACCGATCACTGTGCCTTCCCGCTGGCCCAGAAACGGGAACGCGGGAAGGAAAGCGTGCTGGATTGTCCCGGCGGCGTTCCCGGAGTCGAAACCCGCATCCCCCTGCTGTTCAGCGAAGGCGTACTCCACGGGCGTCTGACGCTGCCGCGTTTCGTGGACGTGGTGTCCACGTCTCCGGCCCGGATCATGGGGCTTGCCTCCAAGGGACGCCTCGAACCCGGCGCGGATGCGGACATTGTGGTCATCGATCCCACGGATGAACGGCTGATCAAAGCCCGGAACCTTCATCAAGAGGTGGACTGCACCCCGTATCAAGGCATGGTCGTGCGCGGCTGGCCCCGCCATGTCTGGCTGCGCGGCGAACCTATCATTTTCGGCAGGCAGCTCTCCGGGCATGCCGGACAGGGAAGGTTCATTCCGAGGACGCTCTAGGCCGTGCCGCCAATCAGATATAATCTGTTGAAAATTATGGCTCTGTCATGGCATATGGTTGTTTTATTTCAACAGAATGCTGAAAAGAGAGACTTTTTCTCCAATTTTTCCGCTGACGGACTCCATGATGGGGGAACTTTATTGGTTGTTCCTTTGGAATTTCAAGAAAGAAAACATCAACCGTTTCCTATGACACAGCCAAAATTATTTAACCATTTTAAGCTACAAAAATATTTCAATAATTTAAAATAATTACATATAACACAACAACACAACCTAAGGCCATTTCAAAATAAAAGGCTGTACCATAGAAAAGGGTTGATGCTTTTTTCCTTGGAGTCCCAAAGGAATAACCAACAAAATGCCTTGGCTATGGATTCCACCAAGGGGAAAGCTGGAGAAAAAGGCTGCATTTTCACCGCGCTGCGGAGATGAAACAACCACATACTCTGACAGGGCCAAATAAAATGGCCTCGCCGCACGCAGGTGCGGGCGGCGCGCGAAAAACCTTTCTTCCCCGATGCCCATCCCCCTCCAGTTTCCACGGAGTTTCAAGGAGACGCAGACATGCATACCGATCGCTTCACACCGCTGGACGCCGCAACGCTGCTCCGCTGGATGCAGCACGACCTGCCGAACAAACAACTGTTCGGCATCGGCCGGGAGCTTTTCTTTATGCCGAAGCCGGATGATCCGTTCCGCATGGAGCGCTACGGCAAGGTGCTGGAAACCCCGCTCGGCGTGGCCGCCGGCCCGCATACGCAGCTTGCCCAGAACATCCTGTCCGCGTGGCTGTGCGGCGCTCGGTATATCGAACTCAAGACCGTGCAGGTGCTCGACGAGCTGAACGTCGCCAAGCCCTGCATCGACATGGCTGATGAAGGCTACAACTGCGAATGGTCGCAGGAGCTGAAGCTTGATCAGTCCTTTGAAGAGTACCTCAAGGCTTTCGTGCTGCTGTATGTGCTGCGCGACATGCTCAGCCTGCCCGCGGAGGCCGAACCCGGCAAGGGGCCCGGCTTCATCTTCAACATGAGCGCGGGCTACAACCTTGAAGGCATCAAGAGCCCCGCCGTGCAGCGTTTCCTCGACCGTATGGAAAACGCGGAAGAAGACGTGAAGCGGATCAAGGCCGAGCTGGCCCCGCTCTACCCCGCCATCGAGAAGATGCCCATTCCGGCCCGCCTCTCCGACAATCTGACGGTCTCCACCATGCACGGCTGCCCGCCCGGCGAAGTGGAGAGCATCGGCCGCTATTTCATCACCGAACGCAGGTACCACACGACCATCAAGCTGAACCCCACCCTGCTCGGCCCCGAACGCCTGCGCGACATCCTGAATACGCAGCTCGGCTATGACGTATGCGTTCCCGACGAAGCCTTCGGGCACGACCTCAAATACAACGACGGCATAGCCATCATCCGCAACCTCACCGCAGCCGCCGAAACGGCGGGCGTGGCCTTCGGGCTCAAGCTGACCAACACGCTCGAAATCGCCAACGAAAAGCAGAACCTGCCCCGCAGCGAAGGCATGGTGTACATGAGCGGCAGATCCCTGCACCCCATCAGCATCAACCTCGCCGAACGGTTGCAGCAGGAATTCGACGGGAAGCTGGACATCGCCTTCTCCGCCGGGGTGGATACGTTCAACGTGGCGGACACGCTGGCCTGCGGCCTCCGTCCGATTACCATGTCCTCCGACATCCTCAAGCCCGGCGGCTACGGGCGGCTGCACCAGTACCTCGGCACGCTGCGCGCCGAAATGCGCAGGGCCGGGGCCCGCTCCATAGCCGAATGGGAAAAGGGCCGAGCGCCGAACGCCGGCAATCCCGGTTTCGCCAACCTCGTCAGCTATGCGGCGGCTGTCCTCGGCAAGCGCAGCCGCTACCACAAGGAACGCTTCCCCTACGTTTCAGTCAAGACAGAGCGCCCGCTCCCGCGCTTCGACTGCGCCGCCGCGCCCTGCATGTCGGGCTGTCCGGCGCAACAGGACATCCCCCGGTATCTCGACGCCGTGGCACGGGGCGATTTCGAGCTGGCGTGGCGGGTCATCACCGCCACCAACCCGTTCCCGAACGTTCAGGGCATGGCCTGCAACCATCAATGCCAGAGCCGGTGTACCCGCATCAATTACGACAAGCCGCTCATGATCCGCGAGGTCAAGCGCTTCGTGGCCGAAAAAATGGCCGAAGCCGCTTCCGGCGTTTCCGCCGCAAAAACCGGGAAGCGCGCCGCCGTCATCGGGGCGGGCCCTGCCGGGCTGTCCTGCGCCCGCTTCCTCGCCGCACAGGGAGTGGAGGTGCACCTGTACGAAGAAAAGCCCGTGCCCGGCGGCATGGCGGGCGACGCGATCCCCCCGTTCCGCCTGACCGGGGACAGCCTGAGCCGCGACATCGACGCCATCCTCAAGCTGGGCGTGCGGCTCCATAAGGATACGCCCGTGGACGCCCCCCTGTTCGGCAGGCTGGCAGAAGAAAACGACGCCGTCTATATCGCGGTGGGCGCGCAGGAAAGCCTGCCCCTCGGCATTCCCGGCGAAGACGCCGCCGGGGTTCTGGATCAGCTTTCGTTCCTCTCCGCCGTGCGCCGGTGTAAGCCCACGGGCATCGGTTCCCACGCCGTCGTCATCGGGGCGGGCAATTCCGCAATGGACTGCGCCCGTGCCGCCAGACGCCTCGTGGGGGAAAACGGCAGCGTGACCATCGCCTACCGCCGCACCCGCAAGGAAATGCCCGCCGACGTCGAAGAAATCGAAGCCGCGCTGGATGAAGGCGTTCGCATCGTGGAACTGTGCGCCCCTGAGGAAGTGCTTGCCGATGGGGGCCGCGTTTCCGGCCTGCGCTGCCGCCGGATGCGGCTGGTTCCCGATCCCGACGGCGGGCGTCCCCGTCCCGTTCCCACGGATGAGGCCTTCACACTGGACGCGGATACGCTCATCGTGTCCATCGGGCAGCGGGTGAAAGCCGGCTTCCTGCCTGACGGCATGACGCTTAAGGCCGATCCCCATACCAGCCAGACATCGCTGCCGAACGTGTTTGCGGGCGGCGACGCCGTGCGCGGCGCATCGACCCTGATCAACGCCATAGCCGACGGACGCCATGCCGCCGAAACCATCCTTGCCCGCCTCGGCCTGTCCGCACAGGCGGCCACAGCCACGCCGTCCGACGAGCGGAGGCCGGATCTCGACGGACTGCGCATCCGGCAGGCCACCCGCGTCATGGGCCCGGCCCTGCCGGAACGCAGCCCGGAAGAAAGGCTGGATTTCGATCCCGCCATCCGTACCCTTACCGAAGAGGAGGCTATGGACGAATCCCGCCGCTGCCTCCAGTGCGATCTCGTCTGCAACGTCTGCACTACGGTCTGCCCCAACCGGGCCAACGTCGCCCTGCCCTCCCTGCCCATGCCGCACCCCGTACAGGTTGCGGTGCGCGACGGCGACGGCGTGCGCGTGGAAACGCTTTCCAACCGGCGGCTCGGACAAAGTTACCAGATAGTCAATATTGCCGACGCCTGTAACGAATGCGGCAACTGCGCCACCTTCTGCCCTTCGGCGGGTGCGCCGTACCGGGACAAGCCCCGTATCCACCTGTCCCGCGAATCCTTCGGCAACGCCCCGGACGGCTATCGGCTCGCCAGCCCGTCACGGCTGGAAGGCAAACGCGGCGGCAGGGCCTTTTCCCTGACTGCGGAAGAAGGGGGCTTCGTCTTTGAAAGCGATGCCATCATCACCCATATCGACGGCGGGACCCTCTGCGCCACCAAGGTCATACTGAGCGGCGACGTCAACGAGGCCGCCCTGTCCGGCGCGGTGGAGGCCGTCATCCTCTTCCGGCTGTTGGCCCGCAAGCAGCCTTTTGCCGGGCCGAAGCGCAAGTAGCCCCTCCACGCCCGCGGTATCCGGGACTCCTCCGCCGGATGCTGCGGGCCCTTCCCACACATGGCAAGCCGCCGATTGCATCGCCCCCCTTCCCCGGATGCTGCGGCTCTTCCGCATCATGGCCCCGGATCCCCGAAGACGGCGCATCGGCACGGCACCGGCTCGAAAAGCCGCCCGGCGCAAAGAAAATTTTATAGATTCAACAATATGTTATTATTGTTTTTTCTTATTTTTGCAACAAACACGATATGAAATAGCTACAAAGGCTGCCGACCAGAACCCACGGTCTAGTTGTGTCATCCTGTCACTGGGTATATAGTTCGGGGAAATACCTTTCTTCGGGCAGCAGGAGTTGCAGCATGTACCAATACCAACAGTTTACCATTCTTCTCCGCGGCGGCGGGGACATCGCTACGGGCATCGCGCTCAGGCTCTACCGTTCCGGCTTCCGGCACATCATCATTCTGGAAACGGCGCACCCGATGGCCGTCAGGCGCAGGGTGGCCTTTTCCGAAGCCGTCTATGAGGGCCTCTGCACGGTGGAAGGCATCACGGCGGCCCTCGCCCCCCGGCCCGAAGAAATCGCCCCGCTCTGGGACGCCGGGTGCATCCCGGTCATGGTCGATCCGCAGGGCGTCACCATCCCCCGCCTCCGCCCCGAAGTCATCATTGAAGCCACGCTCGCCAAACGGAACGTCGGCGTGGGCCTCACCGACGCGCCCCTCGTCATCGGCGTAGGGCCCGGCTTCACCGTGGGCGAAACCGTCCACTGCATCGTCGAAACCAACCGGGGGCACAACCTTGGGCGCGTCCTCTACTCCGGCAGCGCGGAGCCCGATACCGGCATTCCCGGCGACATCGCGGGCATGACCACCGAGCGGGTGCTGCGCGCTCCGCAGGCCGGCATTTTCCTCAGCCGCCACGACATAGGGGATCATGTGAAGGCCGGCGATGTCGTCGCCACCGTTGAGGCCGACGGCGTATCCAAAGAGATCCGTACCGTCATCAGCGGCGTTATCCGTGGGCTTTTACGTTCGGGAACGCCCGTTACGGATCGCATCAAGGTCGGCGACGTCGATCCGCGCGACAACACGGTCTGCCACCACGTATCGGACAAAGCCTTTGCCATCGGCGGCGGCGTGCTGGAAGCCATCCTCGGACGCTTCAACCGCCCCTGCCGTATCCGCAGGGGCATCCTCCACTGCCCTGTGGACAAGAACGTGTCCACAGCGTAAACAACGCCACACAGCGAACCATTCCACACCAGAAGAACAGGAGAAGCGGCATGGCAATCGGACAATCCAAACAACGGCTGGATGCCGAAGCCAAAGTGACGGGGCGGGCCCGGTACACCGACGATATGGGCCTGCCGGGCATGCGGCACGCCGCCTATGTGCACAGCACCATCGCCCACGGCATGGTTCTTTCCATTGATGCCTCGGAAGCCCTGTCCCTGCCCGGCGTCGAGGCCGTCTTCACCGCCGATGACGTGCCGGGATTCCTCTTCCCCACAGCCGGGCACCCCTATTCTATGGATCCGGCGCGCGGGGACGTGGCCGACCGCCTCCTGCTGACCAAGCATGTCCGCTATTACGGCGACGAGGTTGCCGTGGTCGTGGCCCGCGACGGCCTCACCGCCCGCAAAGCCGCCCATCTGGTCAAAGTCGAATATGAGCCCCTCCCTGTCGTGACCTCGGCGGAAACGGCGCTGGCCCCCGGCGCCCCCATACTCCAGCCCGCCATCAATCCCGACGGCAACCTGCTCAAGCAGCACACCCTCGAATGCAACGGCACCCTCGACGAAGCCCTTGCCGCCGCCGACGTGGTGGTTGAGGGCGCCTACCGCACGCCGACCATGCAGCACTGCCATCTGGAAAACCAGACGGCCTACGCCTACATGGACGACATGCGGCATATCGTGATCGTCAGCTCCACGCAGATCCCGCACATCTGCCGCCGCGTGGTCGGGCAGGCGCTCGGCATCCCGTGGTCGTCCGTCCGGGTCATCAAGCCCTACATCGGCGGCGGGTTCGGCAATAAGCAGGATGTGGTGCTGGAACCCATCGTGGCCTTCCTGACCATGAAGCTCGACGGCGCGCCCGTAAGCATGGAACTGACCCGCGAGGAATGCATGCTCTGCACCCGCGTGCGCCATGCCTTTGCCATGACCGCACGGGCCGGGGCCACAAAGGACGGCAAGCTCCTCGGCTACGGCCTCGACGTGCTCTCCAACACCGGGGCCTACGCCTCGCACGGGCACTCCATCGCGGCGGCGGGCGGTTCCAAGGTCTGCTACGTCTATCCGCACGCCACGTACCGCTTTTCAGCCAAGACCTTCTACAGCAATATTCCCGTGGGCGGGGCCTGCCGGGGCTACGGCTCTCCCCAGACCGCCTATGCCATCGAATGCCTCATGGACGATACGGCCCGCGCGCTCGGCATGGACCCGCTGGATTTCCGTCTGAAGAACACCGGACGCAACGGCGACGTCTCCCCGCTCAACGGCAGGCCGATCGCCACGCTCGGCATCAGCGACTGCCTTGAGGAAGGCCGTGAACGGTTCCGGTGGGACGAACGCAAGGCCGCCTGCAAAGCCTTCAATGAAGAAGCCGTCCGCACGGGCAGCCCGTTGCGGCGCGGGGTCGGCGTGTCCGCATTCAGCTACGGTTCGGGGACGTACCCCGCCAATGTGGAACCCGGCAGCGCCCGCCTCATCCTGAATCAGGACGGCACGGTGAACCTCATGGTCGGCGCGACGGAAATCGGGCAAGGCGCGGATACGGCCTTTGCCCAGATGGTTTCGGAGACGCTCGGCGTCGCGTATGAAAGCATCCATGTCATCTCCACGCAGGACACGGACATTACGCCGTGGGATCCCGGTGCCTACGCCTCCCGCCAGACCTACACCTGTGCCCCCGCCGTGCATGCCGCCGCGGACGAGCTGCGCCGGAAGATCCTCGGCTATGCCGCCGAAATGACCGGCCATACGCCCGCCGCCCTGACCATTGCGCCGACCGCGCAGGGTGATGCCGTGGCCTTTGCCCGCAATCCCGAAAGCGTCGTGGTCACGCTGCACGATTTGGCGATGGATTCTTTCTACAACAAGGATCGCGGCGGGCAGCTCTCCGCCGAGGCATCCTTCAAGACGCGCCAGAATCCCCCCTCCTTCGGCGGCTGCTTTGCCGAAGTGGAAGTGGACATCGAATTGTGCAAGATCCGCATCGTGCACATCCTGAACGTGCATGACGCCGGGGTGCTCATCAACCCCGCGCTCGCCACGGCGCAGGTACACGGCGGCATGGGCATGGGCATCGGCTGGGCGCTCTATGAGGAACTGCTCATCGATCCCGCCACCGGGCGCGTGTACAACAACAACCTGTTGGACTACAAGCTGCCCACAACCTGCGACATTCCCGATCTGGACTGCGCGTTTGTGGAAACGCAGGAACCCTCCGGCGCATACGGCAACAAGTCGCTCGGCGAGCCGCCGCTCATCAGCCCGGCCCCGGCGCTCCGCAACGCCGTCCTCGACGCGACCGGCGTCGCCGTCAACGCCATCCCCATGACGCCGAAGCTGCTGTTTGAGGAATTCGTGAAGGCCGGATTGATTAAGGGATAGAAGAAGCATCGGGGAGGGGAGAAGGCGCCCTTCCGGGAAATCCCCATGTCTGTGCCATAGAAAACGGCTGATGTTTTTCCCTTGAATTTCCAAAGGGATAAACGGGAAAAGGCCTTAGCCGGGGATTCAGCCGAGGGGAAAACTGGAGAAAAAGGTCGTATGTTCACTGTGCTGCGGAGATGGAACAACCGCATGCCATGACAGGGCCATCCCCATAAAGAGGGCAGACGAAGCCTCTCCGAACTCCCCCTTATCCGCCAAGGGCTTTCATGTACGGGCTTCAGGACGGCCTGTACGGCAGGACGATGCCGTAGGAAATGGCGGCCCGGCCGGGAAACAGGCCCGGAGCAGCCTTTGAGCGAAGACGGCCAGTTGGAAAGGACTGTCGGAATAACGGCCGGCGCTTTCTTTTGTGGAATGCCCAATAAACAAGGCTGCGCCGTAGGAAATGGCTGATGCCTTATTTCTTGCCTGCCCAAAGGAAAAACCAGCAAAAGGCTTCAGTCATGGGGTCCTTCCCGCAGAAAAGACTGAAAAGAGCTGTATTTTCACCATACTGTGGAGATGAAACGCCCCATCACAGGGCATAAACAATCAATGAAGCGCCTCAGTCATGGAACCTGCCGATAAAAATACATAACACAGCATTATTCATCATGTTGTGTGGATAGGCCAACCGGATGCCATAGCAGGCCCCCAAAAAGGGGACAGCGCCTTTTTCCGGCATAGCCTGAACCGCCTTCCGTGCCCTCTCCCCGCCAGCCCAAATGGTTGCGGGAGCGGGTTCGGGGGAGGGGGCTTTTTGAAAACCTCCCTCCTCCGGGCATCCTCAACCCAAAGGATCTCCCATGTTCGATATACAATCCTACCAAAAAGCGGAATCCGTAAACGACGCCATCCGCCTGCTCGGAGAAGATCCCGAAGCCCGCCTTATCGCGGGCGGCACGGACGTGCTCATCAAGCTCCGGGAATTCAAAGGCTTCTCCCGCCTCGTGGACATCCATGGCCTGCCTGAGCTGAAACCCATTGTCCGCGAGGCGGACGGCACCGTGCGCGTGGGTTCAGGGGCCAGCTTTACCGATATTGAGGAATCCCCCGTCATCCGCGGCTGCATCCCCATGCTTGGGGAATCCGCCGCCAGCGTCGCCGGGCCGCAGATCCGCAACATGGGCACCATCGGCGGCAACCTCTGCAACGGGGCCGTCTCCGCGGACACCTGCGCCCCCGTCCTCGCCCTGAACGGCTATCTCAATATCAGGGGCCCGCAGGGGGAACGCACCATCCCCGCCCTCGGCTTCCATACCGGCCCCGGCAGGGTCGCCCTCAGGCAGGATGAAGTGCTCCTTTCCGTGGAATTCCGGCCTGAAGACTGGCAGGGCTGGGGCGCTGCGTACCACAAATACGCCATGCGCGAGGCTATGGACATCGCCACCATCGGCTGTGCGGCGGCCGTCAGGCTTGACGGGGCGGCCATTTCGGGCATCCGGCTGGCCTATTCCGTATCCGCGCCGATCCCTGTGCGCTGCCCCGGCGCCGAAGCCACCGCTTTGGGCCGCTCCGTGACGCCCGAAGATCTGCCCGCCACCCTCGCCGCGATCAGCGCCGCCGTGGAAAAGGACGTACAACCCAGAACCTCGTGGCGCGCCAACCGGGATTTCCGTATGCACATCATCCGTACGCTGGCGGAGCGCGTCATTGCCCGGTGCGTCGTCCGCGCCGTCGAACTTCAGGAGGCCGCCTCATGCTGAAAACCATACGCTGCACCGTCAACGGCAAGGCACGGGAACTTTCCTTTGACGTCCGCTCCTCGCTCCTCGAAGTCCTGCGCGCCGAGGGCCTGACCAGCTCCAAACAGGGCTGCGGCGTGGGCGAATGCGGCGCGTGTACCGTGCTCGTCGATAATGTCCCTGTGGATTCCTGCATTTTCCTTGCCGTCTGGGCGGACGGCAAAACGATCCGCACCGCCGAGGGCGAAGCCAAGGGCAACCGGCTTTCCCGCGTCCAACAGGCCTATGTGGACGCCGGGGCCGTCCAGTGCGGCTTCTGTACGCCCGGCCTCGTCATGAGCAGCACGGCCTTTATTGAAAAACACAAGGGCCGGCCCGTTACCCGCGAGGAGATCCGCCGCGGGCACGCCGGGAACCTCTGCCGCTGCACGGGCTACGACGCCATCATCGCCGCCGTGGAAAGCTGCCTTAACGACACGCCGCCGCAAAACGCCTGCGCCTGCCTCCGCAAACCGGACGGGCCATGCCCCCATCATCAAAGCTGAGCAAAATCAGCCCAGTGTTTCGCCAGACTTGCCCTGTCCATGATTCGCATGTACAGGGTTGTCTGTTTCAGAGGGAATCATCCGCAACCATCCAACCACCGGGGGACGCCCATGGCCCAGACACAAGGCATACTGGAACGTGTTTTCAAGCTGAGCGAAAAGGGGACGACCGTCAAAACGGAAATCCTCGCCGGCCTGACGACTTTCGTTGCCGTGGCTTACATCATTTTCGTCAATCCAAGCATCCTTTCGGACGCGGGCATACCCAAAGAAGCCGCCGTTGCCGCAACAGTCTGGTCTGCGGTCATCGGCAGCGCCATCATGGGCCTCTGGGCCAATTTCCCTGTGGCGGTGGCCCCCGGCATGGGGTTGAACGCCTTCTTCGCCTACTATGTCTGCGGCGTCCTCGGCCTGCACTGGACTGTGGCCCTCGGTGCGGTGTTCTTCTCAGGCATCGTCTTCCTGCTGCTGACGCTTACGCATATCCGCCAACTGCTCATTGACGCCGTGCCCATGAACCTCAAGTACGCCATCGTCGTCGGCATCGGCATGTTCATCGCCTTCATCGGGCTCCAGAATGCGGGCATCGTGGTCAAGAACGACGCTACGGTGGTCACCCTCGGCCATATCACCCAGCCCGGCCCGCTGCTGGCCTGCTGCGGGCTCATCCTCACGGCGGGGCTCATGGCCCGCAATGTGCAGGGGAGCCTGCTCATCGGCATCCTCGTGACCGCCGTGCTCGGCATGGTGCTCGGCGTGTCCCCGGCCCCTTCCGGGATCGACAGCATCATGAGCTTCTCCCTCCCAAGCCTCGCCCCCACGCTCATGCAGCTCGACATCATGGGCGCGCTCAAGTACGGCATCATTTCGATCATCTTTACCTTTACCATCGTCGAGCTGTTCGACAACATGGGTACGCTCATCGGCCTCTCCCGCAAGGCCCGGCTGATGGACGACAAGGGCCACATCGAGAACCTCGACAAGGCGCTGGTCACCGACTCCATCGGCACGGTGGTCAGCAGCTTCCTCGGCACTTCCACCGTCACCAGCTATGTGGAAAGCGCCGCGGGCGTCTCGCAGGGCGGCCGTACCGGCCTGACAGCGCTGACCGTGGCGGTTCTGTTCGCCGCCTCCTTGGTGTTCGCCCCGCTCATCGGCCTTGTGCCCGCTTTCGCCACGGCTCCGGCCCTGCTCATCGTGGGCGCCCTCATGATGATGGAAGTGATGAACATCGACTTCAACGACTTTACCGAAGGCTTCCCCGCCTTCATGACCATCATCATGATGCCGCTGACCTACAGCATCGCCAGCGGGTTCGGATTCGGATTCGTCAGCTACGCCGCCGTGAAGCTCCTTTCCGGGCGTGCCCGCGAAGTGAGCCTTTTCATGTGGATCATCACCGCCATGTTCGTCATCAACTTCGCCATGCGGGGTTAGAGAAAGCGGGGTTGGAGAGAAAGGGAGAAGAGGATATTGGATTGGAGAGGGGGAAGGGGAAACTTTCTGGAGAAAGTTTCCCCTTCCCCCTCTCCA
>NZ_DBMAFI010000055.1:0-20998 GCF_057864385.1 Bilophila sp.
TCTCTCATTTTTTGTTCATTACATGAAATCCAGTTTTGAAGAATTGTTGCGAGACCTCCAGATAATTTCCAAAGAACTCTTCCTTTCCAGTTGGAATCTTGATCAACCACAAACTTAAACACAGCCCAATGTTATACTTTGGCTCTGTCATATAGCATGTGGTTGTCTTATCTCCACAGCACAGTGGAAATACAGGCTTTTCTCTGGTTTTCCCCTTGGCGGGATCTACGGCTAAGGTATTTTGCCGGTTACCCCTTTGAAACTTCAAGGAAAAAAGCGTCAACCATTTTCCATAACACAGCCTTTTATAACCTAGGTCATGTCATTAATTATATCTACTATATTAAAAATTATTAACTATTTTTTCAAATTACAAAAGATAATATCAATAATTTCAATAGTTATATGTAAAAAAATAAGACAACCTAGTAACAATGAATATATTTAAAAATTTTTATTTTCTCATTATCATATTACAACTATTGGATAAAAACTGTATCATAGAAAACGGTTGATGCTTTTTTCCCTGAAACTCCAAAGAAATAACCAACAAAATACCTCAGTCATAAATTCCGCTGATGGGAAAACTGGATAAAAAGCCTGTATTTCCCCATGTGTAGAGATAAAACAATCACATTCTTAACAAAGCCAAATAAAAAAGATGGCATGATAGCAAAATCTCTCACCAAATAGCTCCTGACACTTCACAGGAATATATGTTTTTTTGCCCCCCAAAGGGCCTAATATCCTCTTTTAGTTCAATACCTAATTAAAAGAAAAGCCCGAAAAACGGCATTTCCGGGCGCAATTCGATGCTGTCATATAGCGCAAGGCATTGGAGGGGACGGTTGGTGTCCTTTTAGGTTATGTCGCCAACTAGTATAATATATTTAAATTATTTAATTATTTTTTTAAATTAAAGAAATAAAATAACTTCAAATGGTTATGTGCAAAATAATACCGCAATCTAGTAATGGTTGTGCCGTAGAAAACGGTTGATGCTTTCTTTCTTGAAATTCCAAAGGAATAACCAATAAAATGCTCCAGTCATGAAGTCTGTCAGCGGAAAAATTGGAGAAAAAGTCTCTATTTTCAGCATACTGCTGAAATGAAACAACCATAGACTATGGCAGAACCTTAGTAATAATAAGGCAAAAAATACGATGCCTATACCCACCAGCGGGCCGACGTGCATCCGGTAATCAATGAGGCAAAAAGTGCGATAACAAGTGCAATAAAACTACCTCGATTCATAGTATACCAGCTTAGTTGATGTTATCAAAGGAAACTCTATTTATGGGCATCCATTGGTCAGAATGATTAGATCGTGTCGTCAATTATATACAATCTATTAAAATTATTTAACTATTTTTCCAAACCACAAAATTGTTTTGAATAATTTTAACTAATTATATGTAAAATGACGACACGGCCTAGGTCATAAAGCAATTCTGGCAGGTTTATGGCTGTTTTATCGAATTTTATTCAAGAATAAGAACAAAGTAAAGGCAGTTGTGTCTTTTTAGGCAAAACGTTTTCATAAAGTATGGTTGTCTTATCTCCACAGCATGGTGGAATTACGGCCTTTTTCTCCAAATTTTCCACTGGTGGGCTTCATGGCTGAGGCGTTTTATTGATTGCCCTTTGGGAGCTTCAAGAAATAAGGCGGCAATCGTTTCCTGTGGCGCAGTTCCAAATCCAAACGTTCCCCTCTTCCAGACGTAGAACCATCATCAGCCAAGGGCTCGATAAAGTTAAAAGCCCTTGAAGGGGGATGGCGCTGGGGGAGAATAATAAGAAAAAGAGGAAGAAAGAAGAAACGTGTGGACGCTTCCCCCTTCCAAAGAAAGTTTTCCCCTCTTCCCCAACCTTCCTCGCTTCCTCCCCCTTCCACCCAGCCATACCAGTGGACAGAGCACGGCCTGACAACGTATAGAAACCGCAGACGAACGCTTTTCACAGCGGGAATAACATCCCGGCGTTTCGGAGGATCTGTATGCGATTTCTTCAATTTTGTGGCCTGATCCTGCTTGGCGGCCTTGCCGGCTGCTCTTGGCAGGGCGCCCCGGCTCTCCCGCCGGCGGAACCGCAGCCGCTTTCACCCGTGGCCCAGTTCATGGTCGCCAACACCGCCGGAGCCACGGCCGTCATAGAAGACGAGACGTTCGGCGGCGAAGTCCGTGTGACCCTTGAAGATGCTTTTCTTTCCGCAGCGGGTGAAACCTGCAAGCGGGCCACCCTGCTTTCGGCGCAGCATGAAGCGGAAATCGTCGTGATCTGCCATAACGGGCAGGGAAGCGACGAAAGCAGCCCCGGAGAATGGCGGCTCATGCCCCGCGTGTGGGGCAAGGGCATCACGACACCGTAACCCCAACCGGCACCCCAAAACGCCCCCTTCCGGTACGCCGGGAGGGGCGTTCCCTGTCGTCCGTTTCTGGACATCGTTTTCTTATCCTTGTGGAGGCACCCCTTGTTTTCCCGCAGTAACCTGCTGTTTTTCCTTTGCTGCCTGCTGGCTATGACGTTTTCCCTGCCGGCGTCGGCGGCTGATGCCGCATCCGCCAGCGCCACGGCGACGGCGACCGCCACAGCTTCGGCCACGGCTGCGCCCGCGGCTCCGGCAGCCGAGCCCGCTCCATTTGGAACCAACCTCTTTCAAGGGCACTTTTCCCAAAGTTCCGCCAGCAAGGTCATCCAGAGCGGCGACCGCCTGATCATGCGTCTGTGGGGCGGGCGCACGATGGACGACATCCTGACCGTCGATCCTGAGGGCATGATCACCATTCCCGACATCGGGCGCGTGCCTGTGGCGGGCCTGCCCATCGACGCCAAGGAGCCGCTGGAGCAGGCCATCAAGAGCAAGCTCAACGCGGCGGGCGTGGTCGATGTGGAGATGTATATCCGCCCGATGGACACCCAGCCCGTCTCGATATTCGTGACCGGTTTCGTGCCCCGCCCCGGCAACTATACGGGCACGCCCTCCGATACCATCCTCGCCTTCCTCGACAAGGCGGGCGGCATCGACTCCAAGCGCGGCAGCTACCGCAATATCCGCGTATTGCGCCAAGGGCAGGAAGTGGGGTCGTTCGACCTCTATCCCTTTGTATTGAAAGGCGCCATGCCGCATATCCGCTTTCAGGACGGCGATACAGTCGTTGTCGGCGAAAAAGGGCCTTCCGTCATCACATTCGGCGAAGTCCGCAATACGGCGCGTTTTGAATTCAAGCCCGACGAACTGACCGGCGCGAAGCTCATCGAGCTTGCCGATCCCCAGCCGAGGGCCACCCATGTCAGCCTCAGCGGTTCGCGCGGCGGTGCGCCCTACAACCTGTATCTGCCCATGAACGATTTCAAGGCGCTGCGCCTTGAGAGCGGCGATCAGGTTCGGTTCCTCGCGGATCGCCCCGGCGACACGATCATGATCGAAGCGCAGGGGGCCATCCGCGGCGCGTCGCGTTTCCCGGTGCGCCGCAACACGCGCCTGCACGAAGTCATGAGCTACATCGCCGTGGAGCCGGGACGCGCCAACCTTGAGGGTTTGTACATCAAACGCAAGAGCGTCGCCGTCCGCCAGAAGAAAGCCATTGAAGACGCCCTGCGCCGTCTGGAGCAGAACGCCTATACCGCTACGTCCGCCAGTTCCGACGAAGCGCAGATCCGCTCTAAAGAGGCGGAAATGCTGTCCAGTTTCATTTCCCGCGCCAAGGAAGTGCAGCCTGAGGGGGTTGTGGTGGTCGGAACCAAGGGCAACATCGCGGATCTCGCCCTTGAAGACGGGGACGTCATCGTCATCCCGGAAAAGACCGATGTGGTGCTCATCAGCGGCGAAGTCATGATGCCGCAAGCCATTGTCTGGAACAAAGACAAGGACATGGACGACTATATCAAGGGGGCCGGCGGGTTCAGCAACCGTGCCGACGAATCAAACCTCATCGTCGTCCACCCAAGCGGCGAAGTCATCCCCCGTGCCAAGGAAGTGCTGCCCGGCGATCAGGTGCTCGTCCTGCCCCGCGTGGAATCCAAGAACTTGCAGGCCGTCAAGGACATCTCACAGGTGCTTTATCAGGTTGCCGTCGCCTGCAAGGTTATTCTGGATCTGTAACAAATGGTTGTGCCATAGAAAACGGCTGCTGCCTTATTTCTTGGGATTCCAAAGAAATAACCAATAAAATGCCCCAATCATGGAGCCCATCAGCGGAAAACTGAAAAAATATGGCTGTGTCATAGAAAATGGTTGATACTTTTTTCCTTGAAGTTCCAAAGGGATAACCGAAAAAATGCCTTAGCCCTGTATACCGCCAAGAGAAAAACCGAAGAGAAAAGGCTGTATTTTCACCGCACTATTGAGATGAAGCGACCACATACTATGACAGAGCCCAAAATATATGCTTTTCAATATGTTGAGGAGAAAACACAACCATATGCTATAGAGAGCCTAACAAATTGGGAAGAGAGAGAGAGAGAGAGAGAGAGAGAGAGAGAGAGAGAGAGAGAGCCTTTCCTAGGCTATGTCGTCATATTACATATAATTATTTGAAATCATTAAAAATATTTTTTTTGCAACTTGAAAAAATAGTTAGATAATTTCAACAGATTACATCTAATTGGCGACACGGCCTAGGCAAAAGAGGTTCCCATCTTTATGGAGACGGGAACCTCTTGAACGGCAATCCAGTTTTCCGCGCAGCAAGATTTCAGTTCCACAGGGCTCCATCAGCGGCGGAAAAGGGGAACGGGATCAGGACGGCTCTATGGCTGTCCTTTTGGTTTCTTCAACCTCTTTATCGAGTGCGGCCTTCTCTTCAGGCATGATTGTGAGCGCGGCGGCAAGGCCGTCAAGGTAACTGCGTTCCATAAAGTGATCCACATCAATGATCATGGCGGAAAGCCGATACAGATCGCGGGCCTCATCATGGCTGGTTACGCGGGATGCGAGCGAGGCCGGATCAAGCGGCTTATGCAGCAGCGTATCCAGCACCTGCGCCATATCCTGCATCGGGAACAGCGACTCCACGGCCTTGTGGATGTTGGCCCGTTCCTTGTCGTCGATGTGCCCGTCGGCGCGGGCGGCGAAGATCATCGCCTCCAGCAGCAACAGGGCCGTCTGATCCGCCGAAACAGCCGGGGGCGGTGTCTGCTGGAGTTCCGCAGGCCAGCCGCCCGGTGCGGGATGAACAGGGGGGATCGGTTCGGCGGGTTGCCCCTGTGGGGCCGCGCCGTTGGTTCCGGCCCACTTCTGGTAGACCTTCCATGCCAACGCACCGACGGCTGCCGTTCCGCCGGCCATCAGCGCGCCTTGGGCAACCTTGCGGGCCGTTTTGCCCGACATCAGCGCGCCGAGCAGTCCCCCAAGCGCCGCCGAACCGAGCAGGCCGCCAAGCCCTCCGGCGGATTTCACCATATCTCCAAGGGCGTTGCCCGCCCCTTGGCCGGACGGGGCATCCGCCTCCCGCTGGCCGCCGAGAGCGCCGTTCAGCTTGCCGCCAAGCCCTCCCAGCCCGCCGAGGCCGTTGCTTATCTGATTGAATAAATCCTTCATGAGGAACTCCTTGCCTGTTTGTGAGGCGGAAGAACCTCCCGCCCGGTTACGACACTAACAAAACCGGGCAAATCCACCAGCGCATGAGAATCTCACGCCTCCCGGCTGTGGTGGGCCCGGCGCATCTCCCGAAGGAACATATACAGCACGCCCATTGAGGCCACGAACGACAGCGAGTCCGATACGGGCAGGCTGATCCAGATGCCGTTCAACCCAAAGAAACGCGGCAGGATGAGCAGGCACGGGGCCAAGAACAGCAACTGGCGCGTCAAGGAAAGGAAAATGGACAGCTTGGCCTTGCCGATGGACTGGAAAAAGTTGCCGACGACGATTTGGATGCCGACCAAGGGGAATACCAGCGTAGCAAGGTGCATCCCTTCCACGGAGAGGCTGATCAGCCCCGCGTCGTTGGTGAACATCCGGGCCACGATTTCCGGGGTAAACTGCCCGGCGAGGAATCCCGCCGTCGTGATCAGCCCGCCGGTGATGACGCCGTACTTCAGGGTCTGCTTGACCCGCTCAAACTGCTGCGCCCCGTAGTTGTATCCCACAATGGGCTGCATGCCTTGCGTAAGCCCCATGACCAGCATCACGAACAGGATGAGTATCCGGTTGAGGATGCCGAACGCGCCTATGGCCATGTCGCCGCCGTACTGCTTGAGGCCGATGTTGATGAGCACCGTCACGAGACAGGCGCATACGTTCAGCAAAAACGGTGACATGCCGATGGAAAAGATGCTTGAAACGATCTTCCGGCGCAGCCGGAACGTCCCCCGCCGGAAATGCACGGTACTGTTCGGGTTGCGGAAGTGGCTCAGCACCCACACCATACCTACGCATTGTGACAATACCGTGGCGACGGCCGCGCCCCTGATGCCCCACTCCAGCCAAAAGATGAATATCGGCGCCAGAATGACGTTCATGCCCACGGTCAGCACGGCGGAGAGCATGGCTTTTTGCGGATATCCCGTAGCCCGCATGACGTGGTTGAGCCCGAACATGGTACAGGTGACAGGCAGCCCGTATAGGATGATCTGCATGAAGTCGCGGGCATAGGGCAAGGTGTGCTCGCTGGCCCCGAAAGCCGTCAGCACCGGATCAAGCACCAGTTGCGACAGCAGGCCGAACGTCACCCCGTTGATGAGGCCGAGCAGCAGGACGTTGCCGAGCACGCGGGTGGCGCCGTCGATGTCCTGCTGCCCCAGCCGGATGGAACAGATGGACGCGCCGCCGATGCCGACGAGCAAAACCAGCGCAAAGGTCAGGTTCATGACCGGAAACGTGATCGCAAGGCCGGAAATGGCCAACGGCCCGACGCCGTGCCCGATAAAAATACTGTCGATGATGTTGTAAAGGGAAAAGACCACCATCGCGGCGATGGCGGGCAAGGAGTACCGGAGAAGCAGTTTTCCGATCGGTTCTGTTCTCAGCAAAAGCGTGGCGCTGGTTTCGGCCATATGAACCTGCCTTGTCTCTATCGATTGGGGCAATACGAAAGATGGAATATCCGTCCTGCGTTGCCGCACAGGACGGGAAGATGTGGCACTCAACGGAGGGAGGAGTGGAGAAGAAAACCCAAAAGGTGAGGTGGCCCTGTTTTGAGGCATCCCGCCCGTAAAATCAAGCGGAAAAATACACGCCCGGAGCTTCCCCCAAAGACGGGATCGGCTGAAATACGAAGTTATTACGGAAGTTACAAAATGTTAGGGTTCATGCAGGAAGGCGCCCCGTATTCAAGGCGCCTTCCTCCGAAAACATCAGGCCGCCGAAGGCCGATGCTCCAAAAGAAGCCGCCCGTCAAGCCCGAACACGCGGAACGCGCCTGCCTCAAAGAGGCCATAGGAAGCCGGAAAGCCGCCCTTGGGCAGCGTTGTGCTGCCGGGGTTCCAGAAATGGACGCCGTCGACGGTTTCCCCCCGCGGGATATGGGTATGCCCGCTCAAGACCACATCGCCGGGGCGCACGCCGGGAATGGGCGGGCGGCTGGGAAGGTGGTGCCCGTGCTGCGCCACGATACGCAGTCCGTCAGCGGCGATCACGGCGCTGTCTTCCACCGCGAACGGAAGCAGCATAAGATCCACTTCGGCGTCGCAGTTGCCGCGCACGGCCACGACAGGCGTTGTGAGATCCGCAAAAACGGAAACCACATCCGGCGGCCCATAGTTGGAAGGAAGGGGGTTGCGCGGGCCGTGATACAAATAATCGCCGAGAAGAACCAACATATCGGGCGACAGCTCCTCACAGCGCCGGCGCAGGAACGCGGCGGCTTCCGGGGAGCCGTGCAGATCGGAAGCAATAAGCAAACGCATAAGAATCGTTCTCCAAAGATAAGGATAGCCAAGTTTATCCTGTTCCGCCATTGCACGCAAACGGGGAAAAGCCCCGCCCCCGCATGGACACGCGGAAGCTCAGGGCAAAATCCCGGTTGACGGAGCCCCAAACCAAAAGATAGTTTTTTTCGCCGGGCCGTTTCCGGCGGAAACGACGACTATCCGGGTCGCCCTAACCTCTTGAGGCAGCCATGCCCATCCTTTCCCATACCGTTACAGGATACCTGTTCGCCCTGCTCGCCACCGTGGTTTGGAGCGGAAATTTCGTCGTGGCCCGCGGCCTTGCGGGGGCGCTTTCTCCGGTTGAGCTGTCATTTTGGCGCTGGGTCATCGCGTTTCTGGCCATCCTCCCCTTTGCGGGCCGGAGCCTGCTGCGCTCGCTCCCCCTCGTCAGGGGATCATGGGGCAAGGTCATCCTGATGGCCCTGCTTGGCATCACCTGCTTCAATACCTTCATCTATCAGGCCGGGCACACGACCGACGCCACCAATATGTCGCTGTTGGCCACAACATCCCCTGTCGTCATGGCCGCCATCGCCCACCTGTTCCTGCACGAGCGGCTTTCCCGGTTCCAAATCCTTGGGCTGTGCGGCGCCCTGTTCGGGGTCGTCGTCCTCGTATCACGCGGCAAGCTCGACACGCTTCTTGTGCTGCGCTTTGCGCAAGGCGACTTATGGATGATCCTTTCGGTCTTCCTGTTTGCCGTCTACAGCCTCATGCTCCGCTGCCGCCCCAACGCCTTCCCACAAAAGGCCTTTCTCGCCCTGCTCATCGGCATCGGCGTCATCGGGCTCATCCCGCCGCTGGTTTGGCAGGCCGCCACCACCGGCCTGAGCCCGCTGAACGGCTCCATCCTCAGCGCCCTCCTCTATATAGGGATTGGGGCTTCGGTCGTTTCCTTCCTCGCATGGAGCCTCGCCATCGAGCGCATCGGCATGGTCAGGGCGGGCATCATCTACAACAGCATCCCGCTGTTTGCGAGCCTTGAGGCCACATTCGTCTTGGGCGAGTCCATCACGCTCCCGCAGATGATCGGCGGGGCGCTCGTCATCGGCGGCATCTGCTACGCCTCGCTCGGCGATCTCTACGCGGCAAAGCGCCTTCTCAAGTAACCCTTCCCCCACGGCGGCTGGCCTTGGGTACAGCAAATCCTCGGCGTATGCTTCTTCCAGAAAAACATATGCCTCTGCCCGGGCATGTACCTCTTCAACTGCAGTGGGGCAGCCGACTACATCATGACCGCCAACAACTTCATGCAGGATCGTTTCCTCTACGGCTCGGCCTATCCCCTGATGCCCATCGTGGATTGCGTTGAACACTTCAAGGAGCTGTTCAAGCCGGAAGTCCTGCCAAAACTGATGTGAAAAAACGCCGCAAAGGTACTCAAACTTGAAATTCCCGAAGGGAATTAGGTCGCGTCATCAACTAAATATAATCTATTGGAATTATTTAGCCATTTTCAAGTCGCAAAAAGATTATTTTAAATAATTTCAAATAATTATATGTAAAATAACGACAAGCCCCAGGACGTAACCGCTTTACAGGGGCGAGAGCATCGCTCTCACTCGTAATGAACAATGGCTTCCACATTGAGGTATGCCCCTGTCCTTACAAGGGGCATACCTTTTCCATTCGCTGTGTCATAGGAAACAATTGATGCTCTATTTCTTGAAGTTCCAAAGGGATAGCTAATGCCTCAAAGCCCGCCAACGGGAAAACTGGAGAGAAAAAAATGTATTTCACCACACGATGGAAATGAAACACCACATCCTATGGAAGAGCACTTCCATTTTGGAGGCTTCAAATGGCTAACCGACGGATCTTATAGCGGGATATCAAAAAAGAGATTCCCTATGCCTATTAAATATACATATGTATGGATACGAAAAAAGGCAGCTACGATTTCCGTAACTACCTTATTTCATTCTGGTACCGGGAGCGAGACTTGAACTCGCAAGGTGTTGCCACCGGCGGATTTTGAGTCCGCTGCGTCTACCAATTCCACCATCCCGGCGTGTTGAAGCTGTCTTATGCCACAAGGTTTTCTCATGGTCAAGTGGAGAATGGCCCCTCGCCCTCATTTCCTGCAAAGAACAGCGCTTTTCAGCGCATTCGCGGCCCAGCCCTTGCATCATGCCGGATTCTCTGACACAACGACCGTGTTTTCGTTCACCTTTTTCCACAGCTATGAGGCATCATATGTTCCAGTCTCTGGGTGCAAAAACATTCATTCTTCCGACTCCAGTATTCCTCGTAGGTACGTATGACCATACCGGCCGCCCCAACATCATGACCGCCGCGTGGGGGGGCATCTGCGCCTCCCAGCCGCCGAGCATCGCCGTTTCCATCCGCAAGAGCCGTTGGACGTATAACGCCATCCTTGAGCGCAAGTCCTTCACCATCAACATTCCTTCCCGCAGGCTCGCCGCGCAATCCGATTTCGCGGGCATGCATTCCGGGCGCGATACCGACAAGTTCACGGCCCTGAACCTTACCCCCATCCCCGCCGAGCATGTGGACGCCCCCGGAATCTCCGAATGCCCCGTTATTGTTGAACTGGCGCTTTCGCATACGCTTGAGCTCGGTTCGCACACCCAATTCATCGGCGAGATCATGGACGTAAAGGTTGATTCCGCCTGCATGCGCGAAGACGGGCTGCCCGATCCCGCGATCATCGATCCGTTGCTTTTCGCGCCGCTCGTACAGGAATACTGGGCTATCAGCCAGTTTGAGGCCCGTGCCTTCTCTGCGGGGCACGCCCTCACGCATTCCGCCGTACTGGGGTAAGAAAGAATGTGGGGGAGGGGAGAAGGGGACTTTCTGGAGAAAGTCCCCTTCTCCCCTCCCCCACACCCCCTCCCCTCATCCTTCAAAGACTTTTCCCCTTATCGAATCCTCCATCCGCAGCTTTCAGCATGCCGGAGGATCATTTCCTCATGGCGGAACCTTTCCAACTCCGGTGATGCGCATCAAAAAACGCCCGAATACACGTATGTATCCGGGCGATTTTCTTTTTATAAGAGAACTGCCGGGCAGCCTCCCGTGGCCAAAAGCCTTAGGCGGGAGAAGGAAGGGCTGCGCAGAAAAAAGAGGATTTTTCCGAAGAAAGGCCCCTCCTGAATGCCTCTCCCCCATGCTTTCCGTTTCGTTATCTCAAGTCGCGGATCTTCCGCTGTTCTTCCTCATCGCGATACAGCTTATACACGACGGAATCCACAAGGCCTTGCCAACTGGCTTCGATGATGTCGTGCGACACGCCCACGGTCACCCATGTGCTGTCGGCGTCACCCGATTCGATGAGCACGCGGACAACGGAGGCCGTCCCGCCCGTACCGTCGGCAGCGGAAAGGACGCGAACCTTGAAGTCCAGCAGCTTCATTTCCTTCAAGCGCGGGTAGAACGGCAGAAGCGCCTTGCGGAGCGCGGTATCCAGCGCGTTGACCGGGCCGTTGCCGGTGGCTGCGGTATGTTCGACGGCGCCCTCCACTTCCACCATGACCGTGGCTTCTTCCATCGGCAGCTCATGGTTGGCATCGCGCACGGCGCTCACATGGTACTGCACCAGCTTGAAGAAGTCCCGGACGCCGCGCCGCGCCAGTTTGCGCAGGATGAGCAGCTCGACGCTGGCTTCGGCGGAGGCGTAGTCGTATCCGAGGCTCGCCTTTTTTTTCAGCTCGTTGAACAGCCCCTTGACCACGGGTTCGTCCTTGTCCAGATGGAACCCGAACCGGCGGGCCAACGAGACGATGTTGCTCCGCCCGCCAAGCTCCGTGATCAAGATGCGCTGGCCGTTGCCGACCAGCTCCGGCTCCATGTGCTCGTACAGGGAGGAACAGCGGTTGACGGCGCTGACGTGCACTCCACCCTTGTGCGCGAAGGCGGAATTGCCCACGAAAGGCTGGCGGTTGAACGGCTTCATGTTCGCCACTTCAGCGAAATAGGACGACAGCTTGCTCAGTTGGCGGAGCCGCTCGTCAGCGGGCTCAGGCAGACAGGACAAACCGCATTTCACCTGCAAAACCGGAATGATCGAGCATAGGTTGGCATTGCCGCAGCGCTCGCCCACCCCGTTGATCGTGCCCTGCACCATTTCCGCGCCGGACTGCACGGCGGCGATGGTATTCGCCACAGCCATCTCGCAGTCGTTGTGCGTATGGATGCCGAGCCGGACTTCAGGCAGGGCCACGCGCAGATCCGAAACAATCTGCCGTATTTCATTCGGGAGGGTGCCGCCGTTGGTGTCGCACAGGTTGATGATCAGCGCGCCCGCCTCGTGCGCGGCCCGCAAGACCGCCAGCGAATACTCCGCATTCCGCTTGTAGCCGTCGAAAAAATGCTCCGCGTCAAAATAGACTTCCGGCATGGAGCGCTTCAAATAGGCCACCGAATTGCGGATGATGTCCAGATTCCGTTTGGGGTCCAGACGCAGGGCTTCCTTTGCATGGCGTTCGCACGACTTGCCGAAAATCGTCCCCGCCGTCGCGCCGGAAGCGATGAGCGCGTTCAGGTTCGGGTCGGCTTCCGCCGTGTTGTCGGGGTGGTGCGTACTCCCGAATGCGGCGATACGGGCATGTTTCAAGTGATAATTGGCGATTTCCTTGAAAAACGCCACGTCCACCGGATTGGAACCGGGCCAGCCGCCTTCAATATAGTCGATGCCGAATTCATCAAGGCGCAGGGCGATCTTGATTTTATCCGGGGTCGACAGGTTGACGTCTTCGGCCTGCGTGCCGTCGCGGAGGGTCGTATCGTACAGGACAATCTTCTGCGTCATGGCGTTCCTTTCCAATGGCTACTCTGCGGAACCGCAGCAGGAGCACCGCCCCCCGCAAGCAACCGGGTATTCACCATTGAAACAGGCGAGACAGTACTTGTCCGGTTCAGAAACCGAGTTCAGCAGCCCTTCGATGGTGAGGTAATGAAGCGAATCAAGATTCAGCAGGCCGGGCAACGCTTCCTGAGGATGGTTGGCGGCCACAAGTTCCCCGCGGGACGAGAAATTGATCCCGTAGAAGCAGGGATGGCGCAGCGGCGGACAGCTCACGCGGAAATGCACTTCACGGGCGCCCAGCTCACGCAGCTTGACCACGCGGGTGCGAACCGTCGTGCCGCGCACGATGGAGTCGTCGACGATGCAGATGCGGCGGTTCTTGATCATGGAACGTACCGGGTTCAGCTTCACGCGGACGCCGAAGTTGCGCATGGTCTGGGAAGGCTGGATGAAGGTACGGCCCACGTAGTGGTTGCGGATATACGCCTGCTCATAAGGCACACCGGCGGCATGGGCGAAGCCGATGGCCGCGTACACGCCCGAATCCGGGAACGGCATGACCAGTTCGGCGTCGGTGGGCGCTTCCTTGGCCATTTCATAGCCCATGTGCTTACGGCACTGGTACACGTCTTCGCCGAACACGATGGAGTCGGGACGGGCGAAATAGACCAGCTCGAAAATGCACTGGCGGACGGGCACCTTGCCCGCATTGTTGAGCGAACGGCTGAAAACCTTGTCGCCGTCGACCACGACCATTTCGCCAGGCTCCACTTCGCGGAGGTATTCAGCTTCCAGCAAATCAAAGGCACAGGTTTCGGAAGCGAACACATACGCGTCGTCCACCTTGCCCATAGACAGCGGGTGGAAACCGTGGGCGTCGCGCAGCGCGATGATGCGGCCTTCGGACAGGATAATAAGGGAGTACGCCCCGCGCACGCGATCGCACGCGGAGAGGATGGCTTCCTCAAGATCCTTCTTTTTGGCAAGGCTGCGCGCAATGAGGTGCACGAAAATTTCACTGTCGCTGCTGGTCTGGAAGATGGCGCCTTCGCTTTCCAGTTCGTCGCGGAGTTCCGAGGCATTGGTCAGGTTGCCGTTATGGGCCAGTGCGATCTCAATGCCGCAAACCCGGACGACCAGCGGCTGGGCGTTCTTGCGAACCGAAATCCCCGATGTGGAATAGCGCACATGGCCGATGGCCTTGTTGCCCTGCAGCTCCTGGCCGAGGGCAGCCTCGTCATATACGTCCGGCACAAGCCCCATCCCCGCGTGCAGCCGGATGTGTTTGCCGTCATAGCTTGCGATGCCCGTGCTTTCCTGCCCGCGATGCTGGAGGGCGTACAGACCGAAATAGGCCATCCGAGCCGCTTCAGGATGTCCAGAAATACCAAAAATTCCGCACATACAGTACCTTTCGTCACGAAGAGGGCGGAAAAAGCCCTTTGAAGAAAGGCTCCTTCCGCCCTCTTCAGGCTTTCCTTCCGCTCCGTCGACCTTTGTTGTGGTCAGTGGATAATGCCCGCGGAGGCAGGCCGTTCGTTGTACGCTTGTCGCAATCCGGCGGGAACCCCATTGCCCGGCAACGGATTCCCCGCCCTCGGCGTACGGCCCTCCCGTCCCCGCAAAAAGGGGATCGCCACGTTCCCGTGAGGGGCCGCATCACCGAAACAGGCAGCCTTCCGGTACAGCGGCATTACGGCCATATGCCGTTTCCGCCGCCGTCCCGGAAGGCCGGGCCGTTTTTCAAACAAGGAAAGGGAGAATGATAAAAAAAACTTCCGGCTCTTGCAATACGCGAAGAACCGCCCCTTCCCCAAGAAGCGTGTACGGGGAGGACAAGGGAGGGAGCCCTTGCCCCCTCCCCACGGATTACTCGCCCTTATAATATTCCTGAAGGCTCTTTGCGCGCACTTCGGTAGTCCGGGCCGCACCGATGGCGCGGGCGATGGCCTTCGCCCCGGACAGCGTGGTGCTGTACGGCACGCCGTAATGGAGCGTAGCCTGACGGATGGCCTTGGAATCGTGCGCGGTGCGCTTGCCCGAAGCGGTGTTGATGACCAGCGAGACTTCGCCGTTCTTGATGAGGTCGACGATGTTCGGGCGGCCTTCATACACCTTGAGCACGCGGGTGGACGGGATGCCCTGCCCAGCCAAAAGCCCGGCGGTGCCGGAGGTGGCGAGCAGTTCAAAGCCGAGATCCACATACTGGCGGGCGACCTCGGCCACAAAGCGCTTGTCGCGGTCGTTCACGGACAGGAACACCTTGCCGCCGTCCGGCAGCTTCTGGCCCGCGCCCCACTGCCCCTTGAGGAAGGCTTCCTCAAAGGTCGGGGCGATGCCCATGACTTCGCCGGTAGAGCGCATTTCAGGGCCAAGCAGGATGTCCACGCCGGGGAAGCGGCGGAACGGGAACACGGATTCCTTGACGGACACGTACCCGGAGCGGCGCATAGACCAAGGATCCAGTTCCTTGAGGGTTTTGCCGAGCATGACCTGCGTGGCGAGGCGCGGCAGGGGCACGCCCGTGGCCTTGGAGACGAACGGCGCGGTACGCGAGGCGCGGGGGTTCACTTCGAGGATGAACACAACCCCGTCCTTGATCGCGAACTGGATGTTCATCAGGCCGACGACGCGCAGCTCCTTGGCAAGGGCCACGGTCTGGCGCTCGATTTCGGCGACGATGTCGGCGGGCAGCGAATAGGGGGGCAGCACGCAGGAAGAGTCGCCTGAGTGGATGCCCGCTTCCTCGATGTGTTCCATGACCCCGGCGACGTATACGTCCTCACCGTCGGACAGCGCGTCCACGTCCACTTCAATGGCGTTTTCAAGGAATTTGTCGATGAGCACGGGATGCTCAAGCTTCTGCCTGCCGACATGCTGCGCGAAGTATTCCGCCATTTCCTCATCGTCATAGACGATCATCATGGCCCGCCCGCCAAGCACGTAGCTGGGACGGATCACAATGGGATAGCCGATGCGGTGGGCGATCTCGCGGGATTCTTCCAGCGTGGTCGCCGTGCCGTTGGCGGGCTGGAGAAGCGACAGCTTCTGGAGCAGGGCCTGAAAACGCTCACGGTCTTCGGCGCGGTCGATGGCGTCCGGGCTGGTGCCGAGGATGGGCACGCCCGCGCGCAGCAGCGGCACGGCGAGGTTCAACGGCGTCTGGCCGCCGAACTGGACGATCACGCCGTCGGGCCGTTCCTTTTCCACAATGTGCATCACGTCTTCAAAGGTCAGCGGCTCGAAATAGAGGCGGTCGGACGTATCATAGTCGGTGGAAACGGTCTCAGGGTTGGAGTTGACCATGATGGCCTGAACCCCGGCATCCTTGAGGGCGAAGGAAGCGTGGCAGCAGCAGTAGTCGAACTCGATGCCCTGCCCGATGCGGTTGGGGCCGCCGCCGAGGATGATGACCTTTTTGCGGTCGGCGGGAACCACTTCCTGCCCCGTTTCGTAGGTCGAATAGAAATAGGGGGTATAGGCTTCAAACTCCGCGGCACAGGTATCCACCAGATAGTAGGTGGGCACGGTGCCGGTTTCACGGCGCAGGGCGCGGATGTCGCCTTCGGGCTTCTTCCACATTTCCGCAAGCTGGCGGTCGGAGAAGCCGAACTCCTTGGCCTTGCGGAGCACGGCGACCATTTCCGGGTTGTCGGGCGTCATGGAGTTTGCCAGCGCGAAGTCGCGGATCTGCCCTTCCATATCCACGATTTCCTTGATCTGGCGCAGGAACCACGGGTCGATCAGCGTGATCTCGTGGAGCTCCTCCAGCGAGAACCCGGCGAGCATGGCCTGACGGATGGCGAACAGTCGGCGCGAGTTGGGCGTGCGGAGCTTGCCCATGAGCTCTTCACGCGAAGGCAGCTCGGCACGGAAGTTGCTGCCGAGGCCAATGGCCCCGATTTCCAGCGAGCGCAGCCCCTTCTGGAGCGATTCCTTGAACGTCCGGCCGATGGCCATGGTCTCGCCCACGCTCTTCATGGAGGTGGTCAGCTCGTCCTTGGAGCCGGGGAACTTCTCAAAGGTGAAGCGGGGGATCTTGACCACGCAGTAGTCGATGGTGGGTTCAAAGGAGGCGGAGGTTTCGCGGGTAATGTCGTTGCGGAGCTCGTCCAGCGTATAGCCGACGGCCAGCTTTGCCGCGATCTTGGCGATGGGGAAGCCCGTCGCCTTGGAAGCCAGCGCGGAGGAACGGGACACGCGGGGGTTCATTTCGATGACCACGAGCTCGCCGTCAGCGGGGTTGACGCCGAACTGCACGTTCGATCCGCCGGTCTCCACGCCGATTTCGCGCATGATGGCGATGGAAGCGTCGCGCATCTTCTGGTATTCGCGATCCGTCAGGGTCTGGGCCGGGGCCACGGTGATGGAGTCGCCGGTATGCACGCCCATGGCGTCCACGTTTTCGATGGAGCACACGATCACGCAGTTGTCGGCGGTGTCGCGCATGACTTCCATCTCAAATTCTTTCCAGCCGATGACCGACTGCTCGATCATGACTTCGCCCACCGGGCTGGCGGCCAGGCCGTCGCCCGCGATTTCCTCAAGGTCTTCCATGTTGTAGGCGATGCCGCCGCCCGTGCCGCCGAGCGTGAAGGCGGGGCGGATGATCATCGGGAAGGGCATGGAGGAACCGACGCGGCGCACGTCGTCCATAGTGTGGGCGATGGCGCTCTGAGGAACCTTGAGGCCGATGTTTTCCATCGCCTGGCGGAACAGCTCGCGGCTCTCGGCCTTTTCAATGACTTCGGCCCGCGCGCCGATGA
This sequence comes from Bilophila sp., assembly GCF_057864385.1. Taxonomy (NCBI): domain Bacteria; kingdom Pseudomonadati; phylum Thermodesulfobacteriota; class Desulfovibrionia; order Desulfovibrionales; family Desulfovibrionaceae; genus Bilophila; species Bilophila sp. The sequence continues at coordinate 17,407 of NZ_DBMAFI010000055.1, forward strand.
GTTCCGTGCCGCACTCGGCCAGCACGCCGGATTTCGCCAGTGCGAGCGCCGTGTTCAGGCCCGTCTGCCCGCCGAGGGTAGGCAGGATGGCGCACGGGCGTTCCTTGCGCACGATGGCGGCAACCGTTTCCGGTTCGATGGGTTCGATGTAGGTGCGATCCGCAAGCCCGGGGTCGGTCATGATGGTCGCCGGGTTGGAGTTCACCAATATGACCTCATACCCCTCTTCTTTCAGGGCCTTGATGCCCTGAGTCCCGGAATAGTCGAATTCGCACGCTTGGCCGATGACGATCGGGCCAGAACCGATTACCATGATCTTTTTGAGATCTGTACGCTTGGGCATATCGCTCCCCGCTGGGCAAGGGTAGATTTGTTTCGTCCGCAGCCGGCCTCTCCACCGGCTGGCACCAATGGCCGCACGCCGAAACAGCGGCACTCCATCATATAGGGAATGAAGAAGAATGAATCCCTCAGTTCCTACACGCCATTGTTCCCGCTGGCAAGAGGAAGAAGCGCACCTTTCTCGGAAATCCCGCCGCACCTTTTCCCCTGCCGGGCGCACTGCGGGAGGGAGGCGGCCAACCGTTTTGCACGAAAAACGCGGCTTGCCTCTTGCGTTTTTTTGGGAGAGCGTATATGAAACCAGTCTTTGGTGCGGACAGTCCGTGCCCCTAGAAAGATTTTTTCGGGCGACCGTCCGAATATATGGAGGATGTCATGTCCAAGCAGTGCGAATTTTGCGGCAAAAAGCCCCAGACCGGCAACTATGTGAGCCACTCCAACATCAAGACCAAGCGCGTGTTCAACCCCAACCTTCAGAATGTGCGCCACCAGTTCGCCAACGGCGAAGTCCGCACGGTTTCCGTGTGCACCCGCTGCCTGCGCTCCGGTGTGGTTACGAAGCCCGTTGTCCGCAAGGCCGACTAGTTCCGTGTCTGCGGTATGGTTTTCCCAAAATCCCCGGTTGTCCGCAGCCGGGGATTTTTTGCTTTGGCTGTGCCATAGAAAAAGGTTGATGCTTTTTCCTTGAAGTTTCAAAGGAATAACCGGCAAAATGCCTCAGCCGTGGATCCCGCCGATGGGAAAACTGGAGAAAAAGGCCGTATTTTTATTGCGTTGTGGAGATAAAACAACCACATGCCATAACGGGGCCTTTGCTTTTTGGGGAACAAGCCTTACCTCAGGGATATGACACCGCCACCACGCCCCCTCCCACCCGCACGGCGGGCCACATCCATCCCCCCACGCCGCCCTCCCCTGCGCAGGCGCAGGCTGCGCTTGTGGATGCGCCCCTACAGCGTCCCCCGTTTTTGGAGGATAATCGACGACGGCGAAAAGCGGCCTACCCTGCCCCCTCCGCACCTGTTTGATCTGTGGATCACCATACTCGCCTCCCGGAATATCCCGTACCTGCTCACGGGGCGGGGCAACAAGCTCCGCCTGTACGTCCCCGCCCTGCTCGAACGTCAGGCCCGTTCCGAGCTGGAGGCAGTACTGGCCGAAAGCCGCAGGCCACGCCCCGCCTACGTCGAGCCTCCCACACATAACAACGCGCATTGGGTGTTGTCGGTGCTGCTCCTGCTCATCCTCTGGCACGGCGTCAGGATGCATTGGGGCTTTTTGGCGCATCTTCCCGGCCTGCCGGATCTCCCTTCCGAAGAATGGTCACGGCTCGGCTCACTGGATGTTTTTCGCGTGAAGGCATTCGGAGAGTGGTACCGCTGCGTTACGGCATTGACCCTGCACGCCGACAGCCAGCATCTCTTCGGCAATGTCCTGTTCGGCGCGCCGTTCCTGATCCTGCTCTGCCGCAGGGTGGGCCTTGGGCTTGGCCTCTTCCTTATCTTGCTGGCCGGAACCTTCGGCAACGCCCTCAACGCATGGTACCGCCCCGCCGGGCATATCAGCCTCGGCTTCTCAACGGCCCTTTTCGGCACGGTGGGCGTGCTTTCCGGGTTCATGGCCCTTCAAGGATGGGGCAGCAGAACGCAGAGCGATACCGGAAAACTCTCTTGGCGCAGGGGCATCCTCCTTCTGGCCGCAGGCACGGGCATCCTCGCCATGCTCGGCACGGAAGGCAGCAATACGGACTACGCCGCACACCTGTTCGGGCTGCTCTCCGGCTTCATCGTAGGTGGGGCCGCAAGCCGGATATTACGGCGTACGGCCCTCTCTCCGATCATGAATGCGCTACTTGGCCTGAGCGCCGCAGGGCTGACCGTGCTGTGCTGGAAGCTGGCCTATTAGAGAAGCTTTTCTTAATCTCCATCCTTCTATCAAACCAATTGATAAAAAGAAAAAAGCTGAATTCCAACTGCGATGGAACCCGTATCCCCCAATGCCCGCAATGAGGAAATCAACAAGCATTAATAATGCAGGGAATGTTTCAGGGTAATTTTTAATACCATCCCGGATAGCTCTATATATTAAGAAAACAAAAACAACCAACCCTGCCATACCTGTTTCACAAAGAATTCCCAGTATCATTTGATGGGCATTCCAAAAGATATATTGCGATCTTATATCTGAAAAACGCCCTGCATTCTCTAAAAGGTTAAGATGGCATTCCAACGCGCTGCGAAAACTATCAACACCACCTCCAACTACGGGATATTTTTGAAAAATCTCCCAAGCAGCTTCCCATATGTCACCGCGCCCATTCAGTAAAAAATCCCATGAGCCTCTATAAACGGTCTGTGTTATTCTCTCACCACCTATATAGAAAAAAGCACACCCCAAAATAAGCAAGAAAAATAAAAGAATAATTATTCCACGCTTTAAGTCACTGCGCATAAAAAAAATAAATGCCACACCCGCTGTACCGACAAGGGAAAAAACAGCAGACCTTGACTGTGTGAGCCAGCACAGTATAGTTGTCGTCAGTAGTAAAATCAAAAGAAGCCATGTGTGCTTCCTCAATAATGGGATAAATCCAAATACAATTGCTGCTGAAAGAGAAAGGACAAAGCCCATACGATTTGCAGTTTCAATGTAGATTTTCATTTTTCCATCATGTTGAAACAGCATATCAATATTGCCATTGACAACCCACTGAAAAAATACAGCTAAAAAAGAAAAACAAACACATGCAAGAGGAATGGCCAATAAAATTTTTATATCTTTCTTAACAGATAAAGAAATTGCCATCCCAATAAGCAAACAGATAACCCAGTCAAAAGTTTTTAACCCGCCTGTTCCATAGGGCCCAAAAACAAAAGAAAAAAAGGCAATTACAGGAAAAAGTAAAGAAGCATACAGTTGTTTTGACTTTGAAACTACCCTCATAAAAAAAGGTTCTTTCCAAAAAAGGACTAATACGGTACAAATACAAAGCGTTCGGAAAAAATTAACCTTCCATTCGAGGGCCAGGCTAACAAAAAATAAAAAACTTCCTGCCAACACATAGTAACGACTATCACATTTAATCATCTATCCCCCTTAAGGTAATCGAGTTTAATATGGATGACTTTGACATCATGACATGTGGAGATCAAAAATATTTTACTTTTTTAAAAATATTTGAAAAAAATGTTTTCAATCGTTATCATTTTTTTCCTATAATTTACGATCTCGGCCTAACGGAGGATCAAAG
>NZ_DBMAFI010000056.1:0-20897 GCF_057864385.1 Bilophila sp.
ACAGTGTGGTGAAAATACAGCCTTTTTCTCCAGTTTTCCCCTTGGCGAAACCTATGGCTAAGGCATTTTGCTGGTTATTCCTTTGAAACTTCAAGGAAAAAGCATCAATCATTTTCTAAAATAAAATTAATAATTTTAATGGATTATATCAAATCAACGACACGACCTAAAAAAGAGTTTTTAAGGAAAGGGAAAATAGCCTTCGGAAAGCGTTCCTTCACGTCCCCGGCGATTCACTGCACTTGCCCAGCAGCATTTCCAGAACGGCATCGGCCTCCATAGCGGCGGCCATGACGACGCGAGGGGCAAGGGGCGGCATGCCGGGCCCAATGCCGCTGACATGATCGCCGACCACGACAAGGCGGCTTCCGAGCTTCCGGGCGGTCATCGGAGCGCCGCCCCATCCAGCCATGCCGGAAGCGGAAACCACACGATGCCCGGCCAAAAGCAGGGCTTCGACGAGGCTCTTTTTCACTTCGGGATCATCCACGGCCTCGACAACGATGTCGCATCCGGCAAACAATGCGCAGGCCGAAGGGCCATCAAGGGCCCGCTGCTCAAGCCGCAGGACAGCGGACGGGTTCAGCTCCCGCAAAACCGCGCCCAACGCCTCAACCTTCGGCAATCCCAGATGCCGGGGGAAAAAATGCTGCCGGTTCAAATTGGACAGCGCCACCACATCCGGGTCCGCAATCACGAAATCCCGAATGCCCGTCCGGGCCAAAAAGACGGCGCAATTGGAACCTAGCCCACCCGCCCCGGCCATGCCGATGCGCGCCGACGCCAACACCCTGCGCTGTCCCGCCGTAAGATGCCCTTCCAATACGGCATCCCAGCCGACAACCCCATCCGCCATTCCGCACCTCCCCACAACGCCCCGCACAACGGAACTCCCGCCGAGCGGCCTCCCCACCAGTCAAAAGTTTTAGGGGGATAGGGGTGGGGTCTGGGGAGGGGAAAGGGAGCCCTTTTTCAAAAGGGGCCCTTTCCCCTCCCCAGTCTCCCCAATCCCCGACCTCCACCCTTCCCCTACGCCGACTTGCCGCAGGCGTAGGCTTCGTCAAGGGGCTCCCACGACTTGCACACAGGCTGATAGCCCTGCGCTTCAATAGCGGCAATCATCTGATCCACATCCCGGTTGTCGGCAATCTCAAACTGGGCGGTATCGTGCTCCCCGGCGGCATCCTGCGCGGCGTGGGCATGCCCGCCCACGGCGGTGGAAACGCCCGCCGAAATCTTGGTGACGCCAAGCCCGATGAGCCGATCGCGCAGGAACGGGCGCTCGCGCGTGGACAGCGTGATCCCCGCAGCGGGCAGATAGAGGCGGAGAGCTTGGATATACTGCACCAAATCCCGCTCGGAAGCGGGATGGATGTCGTTGAACGAACCCTCATGCGGACGCATGCGCGGCGCGGAAACGGCGATGTCCACACCGGGATACGCCGCCTGAATCCAGTCCGCGTGCAGCCCGGTGTAAAAGGCGTCGCGCCGCCACTGATCGAGGCCGAGCAGCGCGCCCACGTTCACCGAACGCATACCCGCACGGGCCGCCCGATCCGGGGCGTTCAGGCGGAACCGGAAATCGCGCTTGGGCCCGGCGGGGTGCAGCTTGAGGTACAGCTCCTCGTTGTAGGTCTCCTGAAACATCGTGAACGAATCCACCCCGGCGTCCACAAGCATCCGATACTCATCCTCGCTCATGGAATAGACCTCGACGCCGATGCTTGGGAAATACGGGCGCAGGCGACGGGCCGCCTCCGCTATGTACGCGGGCCCGGTCAGCCTGGGGGCGTCACCGGTCAACAGCAGGATATTGCGGAGCCCGGTCGCGGCGATGGCCTTGCCTTCGGACTCCACCTCCTCCATCGTCAGCATGGAACGATGGATATGGTTTTTCGTATTGAAGCCGCAATATACGCACTGGTTGGTACAGTAGTTGGCAAGATAAAGCGGCGTGAACAACTGGATGGAACGCCCGAACTGCCGGATCGTCACGTCGCGGGCAATGCGGGCCATCGTTTCAAGGTGCAGGGAAGCGGCGGGAGACAGCAGCGCCATGAAGTCCCGCGCGCTCAGACGACGCCCGTTTGCCGCCAGCTCCAGCGCGGACAGCACATCCGTTTCCGTGGCCGAAGCCAGCCCCTCCTCCACCGCATCCAGAGGCCACTCCGGCAGAATGTCGGAAAACAGACGGCTCATGACGCCGCCCCTTCATCATGCCCGCCGAGGAACCCGGTCAGCGGCGAGGAAGCCGAAGCCCCTCCCGGCAAGACCGGGCCCGCCTTGGCGAGGAAGGCGCTGCGCCCGGCGCGCACGGCTTCACCGAAAGCCGCGCCCATGCGTACCGGATCGCCCGACGTGGCAATGGCGGTATTCACAAGGCAGGCCGCCGCGCCCATTTCCATGGCTTCACAAGCCTGCGAGGGCTTGCCGATGCCCGCGTCCACAACGATGGGCAGGCTGATTTCCTCGATGAGGATGCGCACCATTTCCCTGGTCTGAAGGCCGCGGTTCGTGCCGATGGGCGCACCGAGGGGCATGACGGCGGCGGCCCCGGCATTCACGAGATCGCGGGCCACATACAGATCGGGGTTCATGTACGGCAGGACGGTGAAGCCTTCCTTGGCGAGGATTTCCGTTGCCTTCGCGGTTTCGTAGCCGTCAGGCAGGAGGTGGCGCGTGTCGGAAATGACTTCGATCTTGATCCAGTCGCCGCATCCGGCGGCACGGGACAGACGGGCGATGCGCACGGCCTCGTCAGCGGTACGCGCGCCGGAGGTGTTCGGCAAAAGCCGCATCGTGCCGGGGATGTGGCTCAGCACGTTGTCTTTCGGGTTGCCGAGATCCACACGCCGCAGCGCCACGGTGATGACTTCCGCGCCTGAAGCTTCCGCAACCGCCGGGATCAGGCTGTCCGAACCGTATTTTCCCGTACCGATGAACAGGCGGCTGTGCAGTTCCACACCGCCGATGATCAATGCATCCGAACTCGTTTTCATGGCCCATCCTTGAGTGAACACTCGGAAAATATGACGGGGCAAACACCCCAAAAGAACGCCCCGGAAAAGCACCCGGCGGTGCGGAGCAACGCCTGTCGGGTTCCCTCAACAGCCGACGCATGAGGGAGAACAAAGGAAGTCGGAGGCCAGAGGGATTCGCGTTTTCAATGAACGTTGCATTTCAACTATCTGAAATGCAAAACCCATTTTTTAGGCTGTGCCGCCAATTAGATATAATCTATTGAAATTATTTAACTATTTTTCAAGTCACAAAATATATTTTAAATAATTTCAAACAATTATACACATAATAATGACATTGCCTAAAAAACCACCGAAAAGGCAACTGTCCCGGAGGCCATCCCCCTTCAAGAGAATATCTGCTCCGGGAATCCTTACCCGCCGCCGACAAACTGCAGCAGTTCAAGCGAGTCGCCGTCCTGCAGGGCGGTTTCGGCAAACGTCCCGGCGGGCACGATGTCCCTGTTCCGCTCCACCACGATTTTTTCGGGCGACAGCCCAAGCCGGAGGATAAGGTCGAGCAACGTCGCCCCCTCGCTGCATACGGTGATCTCGCCGTTTACGGTGATATTCATGAAAGCCTCGTGCGGTTGGCCATCAACCAAAAAACGCCCGTCACGAGGGACGGGCGTTTCAGGATCAGGCATGATGACGCTTCCCTACGGCAGTACCAACTGCATCAGGTTCCAAGGGTCTGGGACAAACCCACTCTCAGCCTTTGACAGGCTCCCCTAGCTCGGATGACTATAGCGGGCGGCCCCCCTTCTGTAAAGAGCCGTTTTCTCCCTTCTTTCCGCTACTTTTTGATGATCAGCAATTCCTCAAGGGGACGCTTCGGCACATGATGGACGCCCTGCGCGTCGCGCCAGTACTTCACGGAGCCGTCAGCGCCCACGGTTTCAACGCAGCGGGCTTCCTTTTGGAAGCCGAGCGCCAGCACGAGCAGCGGCTCAAGGTTCTCCGGGATGTCCAACGCCTCACGGATCTTGCGCGGATCAAAGGACAGGAAAATGCAGCAGCCGAGATCCCGCGTGTACGCCGCCAACTGGATGGTCTGTGCGGCGATGCCCGCATCGATGGCATTCAATTTTGCCCGCGCCCCCGCTTCACCAAGAATGGCCACATAGCCGGTGGGACGCTCGCCCGCTTCGGGGCCGTCCCAATCGGGCAGCATCCCCGCCCACTTCAAGGCCGGAAAAACGGCGGCGCAAGCTTCCGGGGATTCCGCAACGGCAAACCGCAGCGCCTGAGCGTTTCCGCCGCAAGGCGTCACGCGGGCACACTCAATAAGCCAATCCAGCGTTCCGGCGGGCATCCCCTCGGCTTCCCGGAAGCGGCGGCAAGTCCGGGCCCCGGTTACAAGCTCAAGAAAATCCATAAACAGCTCCTTGGTTGGGATTGTAAGCACCGCTTCTTTCTAGCACCCGCCGGGCCGGCCTACAACGGGTTGCGTCCTGACGGGGCGCGGGATAGTGTGTCTTCGCCCGGTTACGGGGCCGTGTCCCTTGTGAGGGTCCCTCCGCAGGCTTCCCCGCGCCATGAGACGCCGCTTCCCTTCCGGGGCATACGACCCATTCCGCAAAGGATTTTTATGAAGTATCTCGCCATAGACTACGGCCAGAAACGCACCGGCATCGCGGTTTCGGATACCGGGGGCAGCATGGCCTTCCCCCGCAAAACCATCCTCATGCGTACCCGCGCCGCCTTTTTTGAGGAATTGCTCGCCCTCATTGAGGCCGAAGCCGCGGACGCCATCGTCATAGGGCTGCCCATCGACCTTGACGGCGAGGAGAGCCTCACAACCCGGCAAGTCCGCAACTTTTCCAAAAGCCTCGCCCGGCGCACCACCCTCCCCTTGTTTTGGATGGAGGAAGCCCTCAGCAGCTACGAAGCCGAACGGGATCTCCGGGACGCCGGACGTTCCGCAGCCAAGGGCCGGGCCGTACTCGACCAGCAGGCCGCAGTACGCATCCTACAGTCTTTCCTTGATCAACCGGAAGCCAAACGGAAAGCCATATGAACGAGTCCCCCGAAGCAGGCAAGAACGCGCCCGCTGCCTCACGCCCGGAAGAAACGGGCATCCCTTCCGTCCCGCCGGATGCGCGGGAACAGCAGGATACTCCAGCTCCACAACATCCCAATGCGGCCCCTCCCGAAGCCGAGGGGGGACGGCAGGCCGACAAGGAGCCCGACGCAACACCTCCCCTCCCCCCCCTTAAAAATGATGATGAAGAGGAGGGAGCGCCGCAACCCGCCTCTGCGTCCGAGATGCCCAAACCCAAGCGCCTCTGGCCGCGCTTCCTGTTCGGGTTCATGCTGCTGGTTTTGCTGGCTTGCGGCGGATCCGGTTGGCTGGCCTACGACTTTCTGAACAGCCCCGGCACCGATCCCGCCGTCGCGCCCGCTCAGAATGTGGAAGTGACCGTCAATCCCGGCACGACATTCCGCACCCTGACGCCTGAGCTCGTCCGCCTTGGGGCCGTGCGCAACGCCGACAAGTTCATCCTCCTGCTCCGGTGGATGAGCTACAGGGACATTCCCCACGCGCTCAAGCCCGGACGCTTCCGGCTCAACACGGGCTGGACGCCGCAACAGGTCATCGATCAACTGGTCAACGGCTCCCCCCTGCTCGACCGGGTAACGATCCCCGAAGGCCTCGCATGGTGGGAAGTGGGCAAGCGGCTGGAAAAGGCCCGGATGGTGCGTTTCGAGGATTTCGCCAAGCTCGTCCATGACCCGGCCTTCCTGCGGCACTGGGGCATTCCGTTCGACAGCGCGGAAGGCTTCCTGTTCCCGGACACCTACCTGATCATGCGTCCGCTGGAACTCAATGAAACCACGGCAAAATCGGTCGTCGGGCGGCTTATCGACAACTTCTGGCGCAGAACCGCCCCGCTCTGGCCCGGCGGCAAGCGTCCGGGCCCCTCCGGGCGGGACGGGGTGCGGCGTCTGGTCACGCTGGCTTCCATCGTCGAGCGGGAAACCGCCGTCCCCTCCGAGCGCCCCCGCGTCGCCGGGGTATATGCCAACCGGCTGCGGCTCAACATGCTGCTCCAAGCCGATCCCACCACTGCCTACGGGCTTGGGGAAGGCTTTGACGGCAACCTGCGGCGCAGGCACCTCGACGACGAATCCAACCCCTACAACACCTACAAACGCCCCGGCCTGCCGCCCGGCCCCATTTGTTCACCGGGCCTCGCCTGCCTCAAGGCGGCCGCCAACCCAGAAAAGCACGACTACATTTATTTTGTCGCGCGCGGGGAAGACGGCTCCCATGTGTTCAGCACCAATTTAGCCGCGCACAACAGGGCCGTCCGAGAGTATTGGGCGAAAAGGAGGGGGAAGTAGATACTTGGAGGGGGCGGGGGGAACTTTCTATAGAAAGTTCCCCCCGCCCCCTCCAAACCTCCCCCACCCCTCTCAAAGATTTTTGACCTTATCGAATCCCTCATGAAGGTTTTACAAAAAACAAGGCCGCATCATAGAAAAGGGTTGATGCTTTTTTCTTTGAAGTTCCAAAATAACCAGCAAAACGCCTTAGCCGCGGATTCCGTCAATGGAAAAACGGGATAAAAAGGCTGTGTTTTCACCGTGCTGTAGAGATGAAACGACCACATACCACGACAGAGCCTTACAAAAGACAAAGCCCTTTGAAGAGTCCCTTCAAAGGGCTATCATTTTAGCCAAAGGCTATGATAACAATCGGTTGATATTTCAGGCTGTATCACAATAAATTTTAACATTAATTATATCATAGCAATTGATTGATATTTCATTTAAAATTCCAAATGGATAGCCAGTAAAATTCAGATAAGAGCCTCAGTGACGGAAAAGCAGATAGAAACTGTATTTTCATCATATTATAAATATAAAATAACTACATCCATAGCAAATACTTAATGTTTTATTTTTCAAAATACTAAATAAAAATTCAACTGAACCAGTTAACCACGATAGGGCTCCATTCCTACGCAGGTTTAAGAACGGAATTCATCGCCAGAAAAATATTCTATATACATCCCAATATATGGGAATACTCATTATATTTATGGCTGTGTTATAGAAAATGGTTGATGTTTTTTTCCTTGAAGCTCCAAAGGGATAGCCGGCAAAATGCCTTAGCCGTGGATCCCGCCAAGGGGAAAACAGGAGAAAAAGGCTGTATTTTCACCGCACTGTGGAGATGAAACAACCACATACTATAACAGAACCTAAAAAATACCTTTCCTTGTCAGATTACGCCGGGCCTGAACAATATCAGCGTGCTGGAAAGGTGTTTTTTGTACATACCTCTTGTTTACACCGCACATAGCGGGCGTCTTATTGTTTCAGCCGTTTCGCACCCTCAACAGGCTAAAAGCCATAAACAAAGCCTGTTGAAAAAGCTTTCAACAGGCCGTTATCTTTCCCCAATCTCCCGCAGGAACGAACTCCCGCCGCGCAGCCTCCCCACCAGTCAAAAGTCTTTGAGGGGGAAAGGGAGGGGTTTGGGGAGGGAAAGGGGGAACTTTCTTCAGAAAGTTCCCCCTTTCCCTCCCCAATTTCCTTCACCCTTCCATAACCTTGATCCGATCAAACCCGGAAAGCAAACGGCGCTCCAACACGCGCACCCTGCTGACCAAAAGGACGGCGGCGACGGATACGCCGACGATAAACGCCGTCCAGAACCCCTGCGGGCCGACGGGGTCGCCCCACAGATGCGTCCTGCCGAGCGTGTAGCCCAGCGGCAGGGCGAGCATCCAATAGGAAACCAGCGTTACGCACAGAATGGCCCGCGTATCGTTATACCCGCGCAGGATGCCGACGCTGACCACCTGCACGGCGTCCGTAATCTGATAGGTCGCGGCGAACAGCAGCAAGTGCGACGCCAGCCCGAGCACTACCGGATCATTGTTGTAAACGGCGGCGATCTGATGCCTCCAGAGGATGGTCACCGTCGCCGTGCAGCACGCCGCCATGCAAGCCAAAAGCCATGAGGAACGGCTTGCCACGCGGACGGCCTCCACCGACTTGCGCCCAAGGGCAAACCCCGTGCGGATGGTTGCCGCCGTACCGATGGACAGCGGAACCATGAACAGCAGCGAGCTGAAATTCAGGGCGACCTGATGCCCGGCCACCTGAATGGCCCCAAGCGGCGCGATGAGCAGCGCCACCGCCGCGAACAGCGTCACCTCAAACAGCATGGCCAGCGCACCGGGGAAGCCGATTCCCACCAGCTTCTTGAGCGTTGCCCAAGCGGGGAGTTCCCATACCCGCCAAGCCATCAGTTCCCTCAGGTAGGGATGGCGGGAGGCATACACCACCATCGTCAGGAACATCGCCCAATAGACAATCGCCGTGGCGACGCCCGTACCCGGCCCGCCGAGCGCCGGGAGGCCGAACTTGCCGAAAATCAGGATGTAGTTGCATGGGATATTGATGAGCAGCCCCATAAAGCCCGCGAACATCGCCGGGCGCATAAGCGCCATTCCCTCCATGCCGCAGCGCAACGCCACGAACAGCAGATAGGCCGGCGCGCCCCAGATGATCGCCCGCAGGTACTGCCCCGTCATGAGCCCAAGAGAGCCCTCCACGCCCATATCGGCGAGATGGAACGATATCAGATAGACGATAATGATGAGCGGAACCGAAATGAACAGCGCCATCCAGATCCCCTGCCGCATGACGTGCCCGACGCCCTGCATGTGTTCGCCGCTCCGCATGGAGCCGGCCCCGCGAAGCTGCGCCACGCACGGCGTGACCGCAAGCAGCAGCCCCTGCCCGAACAGGATGAGCGGAACCCAAAGCGACCCGGCCAGCGCCACAGCCGCCATATCCACGGCCCCCACCCGGCCTGTCATGACCATATCCACAAACCCCATCGAAACCATGGCGATCTGCGCCAAAAGGGCTGGGACGGCAAGGGTAAACTGCGTTTTCATTTCAGTGAGATAGGCCCGACGCTTCGTAGACATGAAAAACCTCAAAAAGAAAAAAGGAGAAAGACAGCCCTCCCTGAAACACAGTTTCAAGGAGGGCTGTTGGACTATAGCTGGAACAGATAAAAAGGCAATCGCTTCCCATGCCCAAGAAAACGGAAATGGGGGCTTCGTTTGAGGGATGAAATCCCCTTTCCCATCGGGGGATGGTTCCGCATTGCGGAGTGTTCGTCCACCCGGAAACGCCCTTTCCTGCCGGGATGGAGGGGACGCACCCTGTCTGGAGCGCCCCGCTTCCGGCTTAAACGCTCAGATCATCGGAAGGCCGGATCTTCCGGCCCCGGTCAGCAGCAGCGCGAAACCAATCCCCTCCAGCGGAAATCCCCTTTCCCATCGGGGGAAGGTTCCGCATTGCGGAGCGTTCGTCCACCCGGAAACGCCCTTTCCTGCCGGGGTGAAGGGGACGCCTCTGTCTGGAGCGCCCTGCTTCCGGCTTAAACGCTCAGATCATCGGAAGGCCGGATCTTCCGGCCCACGGTCAGCAGCAGCGCGAAACAAATCCTCTCCAATGGAAATCCCCTTTCCCATCGAGGGAAGTTCCACATTGCGGAGCGTTCGTCCACCCGGAAATCCCCTTTCATGCCGAGGTGGAGGGGACGCACCTGTCTGGAGCGCCCCGCTTCCGGCTTAAACGCTCAGATCATCGGAAGGCTGGATCTTCCGGCCCACGGTCAGCAGCAGCGCGAAGCAAACCAACGCAATGGCGATCCCCACGATGTTGGACATCTCGTAGGACATGCCGAAGCCCATGCTCTTCTCAAAGCAAATATATACGGCACTTACAGCCGTCATGAAGCAGGCGGGCACGGAGGCAATCCAGTGGAACTTGCCCCGGTGCAGCAAGTAGGCGGCTGCGGCCCACAGCATGATGGCGGCGAGGGCTTGGTTGGCGAACCCGAAGTAACGCCACAGCATCCCAAAGGGAATGAAGTTCAGGGCGACGCCCACGACAAACAGCGGGACGGCAATCATCAGGCGGTTCTTGTGCGGGCGCTGATCATAGCCGAGGGCGTCAGCGATGGTCAGGCGGGCCGCACGGAAGGCCGTATCGCCGGATGTCACGGGCAGCACCACAACGCCGAGGACGGCGAGGGCACCGCCAAACGCGCCAAGCAGCTCCACGGAAATGTTGTTTACGACCAGAGCGGCGTTCCCCTTGGGGCCGAGGGCGGCGTCAAGGGCGGCGGTATCCGTATAGAAAGACATGCCGAGCGTCACCCAGATGAGCCCGATAACGCCTTCCGCAATCATCGCGCCATAAAAAATCTGCCGTCCATGCTTTTCGTTGCTGATGCAGCGGGCCATCAGCGGGGACTGCGTGGCGTGGAAGCCGGAGCAGGCGCCGCAAGCGATGGTGATGAACACCAGCGGCCAAGCGGGCAGGCCGGCGGGGTTCTGCGTCGTCCATTCAATATTGCTGTAGAAGGTGTATCCCTTGAAGGCCAGAGCAGCCAGCAGGCCGACCGCCATGAACACCAGCAGTACGGCGAAGAACGGATAGATGCGCCCGATGATCTTGTCCACGGGCAGAATCGTGGCGAGGAAGTAGTAGGCAAAGATGATCGCCACAAAAAGCATGCTGTTTATGCCGGTCAAGTGGGAGAGCAGGCCTGCGGGCCCCGCCACGAAGACCACGCCCACCAGAATGAGCAGCACGACGGCGAACACGCGCATGAGCTTCCTGATGGGTTCGCCAAGGTTATATCCAACAATGTCGGGCACGGACTTGCCGTTATAACGGACAGACAGCATCCCTGAGAAATAGTCATGCACGGCACCGGCGAACACGCAGCCGATCACGACCCACACGAGGGCTATGGGGCCATAGAGGGCACCAAGGATAGGCCCAAAGACAGGCCCAAGCCCGGCGATGTTCAACAGTTGGATCAGAAACACCTTGGCGGGGCTCATCTCCACATAGTCCACACCGTCAGGCATTTTGCAGGCGGGCGTGGGACGGTTGGGGTTCGGCCCGAACACCTTTTCCACAATGGATCCATATACGAAATACCCACCCAACAGCCCCGCAAGGGCCAACACAAAATACATCCATGAAGGCATACAAATCCCCCTCTAAACGTGAATGTTACGGAACCGCCCTCCCTTACGGCAAGGAGGCTGCTCCATTATAGTACGGAGTCTAATCCCGTATTTCTTTCTGAGTCAAGGGGGAAAGTGCTTTTTGCGCAATAGGATACAAAATCGGGCAGTCTGATTTGGGCCCCTTGGCACGCCGCATCTTCATGGAAGAGGGGCGTACCAAAAACAAAAGGCTGCGCCATAGGAAAGGCTGCTGCTTTATTTCTTGAAATTCCAAAGGAATAACCGGAAAGGCTGTGTTTAAGTTTGTGGTTGATACAAGATTCCAACTGGAAAGGAAGAGTTCTTTGGAAATTATCTGGAGGTCTCGCAACAATTCTTCAAAACCGGATTTCATGTAATGAGCAAAAAATGAGAGAGCCCCACATCACCAGACGTGGAATGAGCTTTTATCTATTGATTTTCATTGAAAAAATCATCAACCGTAAAATTGAACACAGCCAAATAAAAAGGGAAGGGAGCCGAAACTCCCTTCCCATTGAAGCTAACCGGAATCGGCGTCAGCCGACTTCAATTAGAAAGCGTACTTCAGGGTCACAGCACCGCGGACGTTGTTTTCGCGGTAGTTGTCAACGTCCTTACCCCAAACATTTTCGTCGAGGTCAAGGTTGATGTAGCCGAGTTCGACGCCGAGGGTCAGATCCTGGTAGATCTTGTACTGGGTGTCGAAGTTGACTTCCCAAGCCTTATCGGCGGTGGTCATGTACAACTGGCGACCGAAACCTTCGTCTGCGCTCGAGATATAAGCACCACCGTTACGGGCCATTTCGGTGTTGTTCGTACCCTTGATGAAGCCGACACGGAGCACATGGGTCAGGTCTTCCATGAAGGAGATGTCCTTCGCCTGCAAGTACACGCCCATCTTACCGTCGTTGCTCAGGCCGAGCATATCGCAAGCAATACGCCCGTAGTTGTCATCGAAGCCGTAGGACGAAGCCGTCCAAGAACCTACGATGCTGGGCATACGTTCGGAACCGTTGGTCGAGCTGCTGTCATCACCGGAAGCATACCAGAACAGGATGCCGGGGGTGAAGTAATCCATCTTGTATTCGGCGAGGATGGAGGCGAACCAACCGGAACGCTCAACATCAAACTTTCCGACGGTACCCATGTCAACGCTACCATAAGCGGCGTCAAGGGCGACACGGAAAGGATCGAAGTAGGTCAGTTCGGAAGCGACGCCAACCCACCAAGCATTCCCGTGGCGGTCGATATCCGCACCCAAGAGAGCGGGAGCGCCGATAGGAAGCATACGCTCGGCAAGAATGGTTTCAGACGCACCATAACCAGAGGCAGAGCCAGCACCATCAAAGCTGTCACGGCCAATCGCGCCATACATGGCCCACGGGGTCACCTTCACGCCGTCGAAGGTCAACGGAACGGTCAAGCCGATGAAGTCCATCGCGTTGCTGGAAGGATGATCATTACCGTAGTAGTCGTTATTGTCGTTTTCAGCACGGAGCCAGAAGAGGCTGGCGCCCACGTTTTCGGTGAACTGACCGGAGATGGTGATACCGGCGCCGTCAGCGGAACCGCCACCGAGGATGGGGCTGTTGGAAACGAAACCGGGCAGGCTGAAGTTCTGGAGGCCCATACGAACCTTGGCGTCGGTCTGGGGGATCACCCAGTCAACGTAGCTGTAACGAACCTTGATTTCCTTGCCGTCGGTACCAAGAGCACCACCCTGCTTAGCGCTACCCCAGTTGGTGTCACCGATTTCGAGGAACACAACACCCTTCAAGGATTCGGAAGCGATGACGTCGATCTGAGTACGCAGACGCTGCTTCGCGGTGAAGTTATCACCGTCGCTGTCTTTGAGGAAACCGTTATGGCCTACCTGCCAAGAAAATTCCCACAAACCCTTGGCCTTGATATCAGCAGCCTGAGAACCAGCAGCAGCGCCGAGCACGAGGCCGGCAGCAAGAAGCAGAGTCACGATGCGCTTCATTTCTATTCCTTCCTTCTTAAATAAAATTCCTTGCTCAGTGAACACAGGACAATCCAGTGTTCGGGTCTCTTTTCTCACAACTCTAAACCGAGATCAAGCCTTTTTGTAAAAAAATTTAAACTTCGTGATTCTCATCCCTCCCAAACGGCCTTAAAAGGCAAAATCCCTGTACCGCCTCTGGGTGATGAGGGGCCGCCCTTCCCTGACGAGGGATTCACATTTTCGAGGATTTTCTAAAAAATTCGTTTTGAATTTTAGATAGTTGAAATGTGGCTTTCACTCAATAGCGAATGTCTCCCCTGACACGCATCTTGACCTAGCCCGCACCGTCATTGAGCGCCCCGGCCCCGCCCTTCCCCTGACACGGGCTCGAAACGACGATCCGGCTTCCACAAGGTCGCCCCTCCCCCTGCCCCTTCCCGGATACGGGCAACCGCGTGGTGCCTTCCGGCTGTACGGCAATCCCGACCCTGCCCTGACACGCATATTGCCCCGGCCCGCGCCGCCATTGAACGCCCCGGCCCTTCTCCTTCCCCTGACGCGGGGCTTGACGGGACGCCGCAAGTACGCAAATAGTCGTATTGTACGGTTGCTCAACGCTCCCGCCCGCATCCAAAGACCTCTTTTAAGGATAGACGCATGGGTTTCTTCTCAAGTATCAAACGGCTGTGGTCATCGAATAAAACTGAGGCAACTCCGCAAACGCCGCAGGCTCCGGCAGAGGAAGCGCAGACAGCTTCCCAGCCGACGGAAACGGAAGGCGGCACGTCCCCCGAAACGCCTCCCGCTCCCGACACGCCGCAGCCTCCTGCGGTTTCGGAAACGTTGCCGGAAACGGCCTCCGCAGGGCCGCAGCAGGACGCTCAGGAAGCGGATCAGCCCGCAGCCGGACAATCTTTTGAACCGGACGGAACCCCCGCGCCTGTTGCCGCACGCACAGCAAAGGACGGCCTGCCCGAAGCCTCCACCTCTGCGTCTGCCGCACATGCCGCGGGGGGCGGCCTGCCCGAAGCGCCCGCGCCCGTTGCCCAGCCTGCCCCCCAGCCGTATGCGCCGGTGGAATCCTCAGGATGGCGGGCCACGTTGCTGCTTGCCCTCCGGGAAGCCGAGCCGCGCCTGTCCGTGTGGCTGTCCATCGTTCTGGAAGACCTCGGCCCCGATGCGCGCACGGGTGACGAGCTCTGGGAACGGGTCCGCTTCCTTTTGACCGCCCTTGGAGCCCCGGAAAACGAAGCCGATGCCTTCGTCTCCGATTTCGCGGCGTGGGCCGAGCGCATGGAATACGAAGAAGTGGCGGACTTCCGTTCGGAATTGCAGTACCGCCTCGCCCTTGCGCTCGATCTTGAAGACGAGGAGGATGAGCGCAGCCGCATTTTCCTCAAGCTGCATCAAGGGTTGGAACGCACCCGCGAACAGCTCGGCAAAGGGCTTTCCACCCTCTTCGCCAGCCACGGCGACCTCTCCGCCGACTTCTGGGACGAATTGGAAGAGCTCTTTATCATGGCGGACATGGGCGTCGAAGCCGCGTCTGAGCTGTGCAAACGCCTCAAATCCCGCGCTCGTGCCGCTTCCGCAACCACCCCTGAGGAACTCCGCCCCCTCCTTGCGGCGGAACTGGAAGAAATTTTCCGCATCCCGCGCGGCGTTGTGGCGGTCAACCCGCCTGAGGTCGTGCTGATCATCGGCGTCAACGGCGTGGGCAAGACCACGACCATCGCCAAGCTCGCCTACCGCGCCCGCATGCAGGGCAAAAAAGTCCTCCTTGCCGCCGCCGACACCTTCCGGGCCGCCGCCGTGGAGCAGCTCGGCATTTGGGCGGAACGCACGGGTTCCGGCTTCCACTCCAAAGGACAGAATGCCGATCCCGCCGCCGTGGCATGGGAAGCGATGGATATAGCCATCAGGGATCAATATGATATTCTGTTTATTGATACCGCCGGGCGTCTGCACACCAAAAGCAACCTGATGGACGAGCTCCACAAAATCCGGGAGGTCATCGCCCGCAAACATCCCGGCGCTCCGCACCGCAGCATCCTTATTGTAGACGCCACCACCGGACAGAACGCGCTCCAGCAGACAAAGATATTCAAAGAAGCCGCCGGTATTGACGAACTCATCCTGACCAAGCTCGACGGTACCGCCAAGGGCGGCGTCGCCGTAGCCGTTTCCATGCAGTACGGCATCCCGATCACCTATGTCGGCCTCGGCGAAAAAATGGAAGACCTCCGCCCCTTCAACGGGGACGACTTCGCCAAGGCGCTCCTTGAGCAGTAACGGGACGACAAAAAAGGAGGAACCTTTCTGCAAAAGGCTCCTCCCTTTTGAGGGCGGCTTCATCTTGAGCGGACTGAAAAGGCCACAGCAAACAATTGCTGTTTTATTTGGCCCTGTCAGGGCACATGGTTGTTTTGTCTCAGCAATATGCTGAAACTATACTTTTTCTCTAATCTTTCCGCTGGCGGGCTCCATGATTGGGGGATTGATTAGTTCTTTGGAATTTCAAGAAATAAAGCATCAGCCGTTTTTTACGGCACAGCCTTTTATTTTGGCTCTGTTATAGTATGCGGTTGTTTCATCTCCACAGTGCGATGAAAAATAGAGCTTTTTTCTAGTTTTCCCCTTGGCGGGATCCACTGCTAAGGCATTTTGCCGCTTATCCCTTTGGAGTTTCAAGGGAAAAGCATCAACCATTTTCTATAACACAGCCTTTATTTTTGAAATCTCAAACGGATAACCGGTAATATATCACAATAACAGCACGTCCCACCGGAAAGATGGGAGAAAAAGGCTGTTCCGTCACTGCGGAGATGGAACGAACATATTCCATGACACAGCAGCAATATAGATCGTGTCGTTAATAGATATAATCTATTGGAATTATTAAATTATCTTTCAAGTTACAAAAATATTTTCAATAATTCATATAGTTATATGTAAAATGACAAAGCGGCCTAGAAAGGAAGGGAACTTTTCTGGAGGCTGTGCAATAGAAAATGGTTGATGCTTTTTTCTTTGAAGGCCCAAAGGGATAACCAACAAAATGTTTCAGCTATGGATTCCGCCAAGGGGAAGACTGGAGAAAAAAGCTGTATTTTCAGCGTGCTGTGGAGATGAAACAACCACATACCATGACAGAGCCTTTCTGGGAAAGGTTTCCTCTTCCCCGAATCTGCCAGCGTGGAGTCCGCTGCGCCCTTCCTAAATGTTTTGTACCTACCGGCTCCCCCTTCATGGCCATTTCTGAGGAGGCTTCCCTTTGGTGGATGATAGTTGAAAGTGGAAGTCCCTGCCATTTCCCCCTTCTCCCCTCAACCTTTTTGACTTTTTTCCGTTTTTTTCCGAAAGTATACCATTTCACACGTGAACCATCCTCAAAAAACACGCTTTGGAGCGGGCGGGGCCTTTGGGGGAAGCAGCGCCCGCGCTTCTTCGCCCATCCCCTTCCCCTGTTCCCCATACGCCGGAGGCCTGCATGTACGACATCGACGATCTGAAAAACCTTGTGGACATGGCGGCGGGCGGGCGCAGCCCCGCCGACCTCCTCATCACCAACGCGAAGCTGGTGGACGTGCTGACCGGAGAAATCCGGGAAACGGACGTCAGCGTGGGCGGAGGCAAAATCCTCGGCTTCTCGCATACCGAGGCTGTGAAGGTCGTTGACGCGCAGGGAGCCTACCTGCTGCCCGGCCTCATCGACGCCCACATCCATATCGAATCCAGCATGGTGAGCCCCGCGCGTTTCGCCGGGCTGGTACTCCCGCACGGCACCACCAGCGTCGTGGCCGATCCGCATGAAATCGCCAATGTCCACGGTCTGGAAGGCATCCGGTACATGCTGGAAAACGGGCGCCATCTGCCTCTCAACATTTTTATCTCCCTCCCCTCCTGTGTCCCGGCGACGCCGTTCGAGGATTCCGGCGCGATCCTTTCCGCCGAAGAACTGGAAGAGCTCATCGACGACCCCAAAGTGACCGGGATCGGCGAAATGATGAACTTCCCCGGCGTCGTCTCCGGCGACTACGACGTGCTGGCAAAAATCCAGCTCGGCACGTCCCACGGCAAAATTGTGGACGGGCACGCTCCCGGCCTGCTGGGCCGGGATCTCGACGCCTATCTTGTCACCGGGATTACGAACACCCACGAGTGCACCACGCTTGAAGAAATGCGCGAGAACCTTCGCCGGGGCAGCTACATCCTGATCCGCGAAGGCTCCGCCGCCAAGAACCTCCGAACGCTCCTGCCCGGCGTCACGCCCGGCAACGCGCGGCGCTGCGCGTTCTGCTGCGATGACCGCCATATTGAGGATATCGTTTCCGACGGGCACATGGACAACCATCTGCGCCTCGCCGTAGGCATGGGGATGGACCCGGTACAGGCCGTCACCATGTGTACGCTCAACGCCGCGGAATGCTTCGGGCTGCGCAACAAGGGAGCCGTCGCCCCCGGCAGGGACGCCGATTTCATCCTTGTGGACGACCTCAAGGCCTTCCGCGTGCGCAAGGTCTTCACGGCCGGACGGCTGATCGCCGAAGACGGGCGTGTCCTCATCCCGCTGGATGACGCGGCTGCGGGGGCGCCTTCCCATTCCATCCACCTCAAGCCGCTGGACGAAGATGCCCTGTCCTTGCCTGTCCGCACCGGAAAGGCCCGTGTCATCGGCATTGAGCCCGCCTCCCTCGTTACGAAAAACCTCATCCGCGAGGTAAAGACCGATGATGCGGGATGTTTCCAGTCCTCGCTGAATCCCGGCCTGACCAAAATCGCGGTCATCGAACGGCATAAGAGGACGGGAAAGCTCGGCATCGGGATTCTGGAAGGCTATGGGCTCACGGGAGGGGCCATAGCGACGACCATTTCCCACGACTCCCACAACATTGTCGTAGCGGGCGACAACGACCCCGATATGCTGCTTGCCGTCCGGGAGTTGGCGGACATGGGCGGCGGCATCGTCTCCGTGCACGGAGGGGCTGTCCGGCGTTTGCCCCTCCCCATCGCGGGCCTCATGACCTCCGCCGATCCGCAGGAAGTCAACGCCGTCCATCATGAAATGCTCGTTGCCGCGCGTGCGGAGCTCGGCATCCCCGAAGACGTCGAACCGTTTATGACCCTCAGCTTCATGGCCCTCCCCGTCATCCCGGAACTCAAGCTGACCGCCCGCGGCCTGTTCAACGTCAACACTTTTTCCTTCGTCGGCGTGGAAGCCGACTGATGAGGTGCGCCATGCCCAGACTCTTGCCGGGGACATCCCCCGAAACCGATCTTTATGCCCTCACCGACGATGAGCTGTCCCTCGGCCGTCCGGCGGTTGAAGTCGCCAAGGCCCTGCTCGACAGCGGCATCAAGATCCTCCAGTACCGCGAAAAGGAAAAAAAGGCCGGGCAGATGCTCAAAGAGTGCATGGAACTGCGCCGCCTGACCCGCGAGGCCGGCGCCTGCTTCATCGTGAATGATCACGTTGACATTGCCATCCTCTGCGAAGCCGACGGCGTACACGTCGGCCAGGAGGATCTCCCTGTCGAGGCCGTGCGCCGTCTCGTTGGCCCGGACATGATCATCGGCCTGTCCACCCATAGCCCGGAGCAGGCCCGCGCAGCCGTAGCCTCCGGCGCCGACTATATCGGGGTCGGCCCCATTTACCCGACGCAGACCAAAAAGGACGTATGCGCCGCGGTAACCCTCGACTACCTTGATTGGGTGGCCGCCAACATCACCCTGCCGTTCGTCGCCATTGGGGGCATCAAGCGCCACAACATTGCGGACGTCATCGCGCATGGCGCCCGCTGCTGCGCCCTCGTTTCCGAGTTCGTCAGCGCCCCTGACATTCCCGCCCGCGTTGCCGAAGTCAGGGCCGCAATGAAAAAAGAGTGTTTTTACAGGTGAGAGGACAAATTATTCCCTCTCGCCGCCATGTTGCGCGATGGAGGGCGGGCGCATTCCAAGAGTGCCTTGCAGGAAGCGCTTGACCTCCGCCTGATACGGTCATATGTGTTCGACATGAACGGAATCTTCCATGCTCCCAAGTGGTTCGCTCTGCTTCTCCTCGCCGCGTTCACGCTGGCGAACAGCCCCGTGTGGGCCGCTCCGAAGCCTGTCGCCGACAAGGGCGGAGAAAAAAAGGAAGAGGTCGTATGGGGCGAAATGCCTGCTGGAGCCAAAACAACCTATATCGGCATCCACGGAGGCACAGTGCCCGTCAGCCTGCTGACGGCGGGGGACGGTTCCCCTATGATCGCACTCGTGGGCCTGACCGGAAGCGATTTCCTGAACTTTCTGCGTACCAACGGCAGATTGCAGGAAGAACCCCTGTTTGCCGACAACACAGGGATCTACGCTCCGGGGGCTTACCCTTCGGATATGGACGACAACCCCGTACAGCCAGCAGAGCCTGACGCATCTGCACCACAGCCGACTAAGAATGCGACGCAACCCGTGACCGGGAACGCTACGCAGCCGCTGGCAAGCGAGCAGACAGCGCAGCAAACCGCCGACAGCCAGCCTACGGAGCTTCCCGAAACCGATCCCGCCATCCCCTCCGAGAGCAATGCTACGCTGCTTTTGGCTGGCTCATCTTCTGGAGACATCCCCGTCATCTATGCCACGGGACGGAACTTTGAACGGCTGAGCCTTGTCCCCGCTAACTGGGCCCCCTTTGGCCTGACTGAAAAAGCCCTTTCACTTGAAGGGGAAGTAAAAGTTCTCGCCCCGCCCAAGATGCTGCCCAAGCGGCACGCTCTCAAGAAAAAACGGCGCTAACCGTGATGAACTTACCCAAAGAGGGAAGGAACGTTTCTCCTTCCCTCTTTTTTATTGGCCCTGGCATAGCAAAAGTCTGATGTTCCATTTCATGCAGTTCGAGATAGATACTGAGGAAAATATTTTTTGCAGTTGGGTTCGCCAGCAACTTCCTTCAAAAACTCAGTGGAATCAATGCGTGTAAAATCACATCAATCAAATGCTGTGGCAGAGCCTTTAGTTTATTCGCCTTGAGTTCACACCGATTTTAAAGGAATATAGAGTTCCTCCGCCCTCTTTTTTCAAAGTAAGCTGAAACTCAATTTCCGCTAAGGTTCTTTCCATCCCCCACTCAAAGGTTTTCCGGTACAACTTCTCAACTGGTACACATAGCAATGAGCTATGCCCTAGAGGAAAAATTCCTTAAAGTTAAGTAAGCACCAATCTCTTTCCTCCAGTTCTTCGACAGTTCTGATAGCCGCAGTTTTCCGTCTGCTGAAGCGTAAAAACGAAGGGTTCTCTGCCCAGAGGGCGCCTCTGAGGAACGCCTCTTTGCTTTTGCAGTGCTTCCTAAAGGCTGTGCAGCAGCAAACGATTGAGTTTTTTTGGCTCTGTAATAAGTATCTGGCTGTTTTATCTACGCAATACAACACTACAACTATAGATTTTATCCAATTTTCTGCTTTTCTGCCGATGGACTCTATGGTTGGGGAATTTTTAGTTATTCCATTGGGATTTAAAGAAAGCATCAACCGTTTCCTATGCGGCTTCATGTTGAAGTTCCAAGTGACAGCCCCAAAAGCCCATGATCGTAGGGTCTGCCAAGCGGGAAAGCAGAGAAAAAACGGTATGCCTGTCATGTTTTAAAAAGGCTCTGTTATAGCTTGTGGTTGTTTCATCTCCACAGTGTGGTGAAAATACAGCCCTTTTCTCCGGTTTTCCCCTTGGCGGGAGCCACGACTAAGGCATTTTGCCGGTTAATCCTTTGGAACTTTAAGGAAAATCTATAACACAGCCTTTAAGGAAGGATATCACGCCCCACGGCAGGGGTTTCTTAAAGGCATTGCATTGGAAGCGACGGGGCACGAAGAGGGAGAGAGGGGAGGTTACGGGAAGGGG
>NZ_DBMAFI010000057.1:0-20643 GCF_057864385.1 Bilophila sp.
GTGGGGGTGAGGGCAAGGCAGCGACTCTTCCGAGATATTCGCCTTTGCAATGAAAGCAGCATTTCAACTGTATGAAATTCAAAATGAATTTTTTAGAAAATCATCGAAAGGGCGAATGTTTCTCTTCCGGCGCTGTTTTTCTTGGCTCAACTGTAGGATATGATTGTCCCATCTCCACAGCATGGTGAAAGTACGGCTTTTTGCCCCAGTTTTTCCGCTGGAGGGCTCCAAGGGGTGAGATATATGGCTATCCTTTTGGAATTTCAAAAGCCTGTGCCATAGAAAATGGTTATGCTTTTTTCCTTGAAGCCCCAAAGAGATAACCGGCAAAATGCCTTAGCCGTGAGCCCCGCCAAGGAGAAAGCTGGAAAAAAGGCTGTATTTTCACCGCACTGTGGAGATGAAACAACCACATAACTATAACAGAGCTTTAGAAAACCATCGAAAGGGAGAACGTCTCTCTTCCGGCGCTGTTTTTCTTGGCTCAACTATAGGATATGATTACCCCATCTCCACAGCATGGTGAAAATACGGCTTTTTGCCCCAGTTTTTCCGCTGGAGGACTCCAAGGCTGAAGTATATGGCTATCCTTTGGAATTTCAAAAGCCTGTGCCATAGAAAATGGTTGATGCTTTTTTCCTTGAAGCTCCAAAGGGATAACCGGCAAAATGCCTTAGCCGTGAGCCCCGCCAAGGGGAAGCCGGAAAAAGGCTGTATTTTCACAGTGCTGTGGAGATGAAATAACCACATCATGCTATAACAGAGCCCAAAAGAACGCATCAACCGTTTCCTCATGAGACGGCCTTTTCTTTACAAGGAGCGAAGCAATGGGAATGAAGGACAGGTTCCGTACAGATCGGGACTTCATTAACGGCGTTCTGAACGACGCCGACGACATGGTGATTGCCCTGAACGACGGCGACGGGGCCCCGTATGCCTTCCCGGTAAATTTTGTCCTGCTGGGCGACGCGCTGTACATCCATACCGCGTTCACCGGGAAGAAAATGGACTTGATCCGCAAGAACCCCCGCGTGGGGTTCTCCGCCTATGTGGATGTCCGCATCATCCGCGAGAAGGCCACAACCACGTTCCGCAGCGTCTGCGGAACCGGGACGGCGGCCATCGTCGAGGACAAGGAGGAAAAACGCACCGCGCTCGATGCCATCACCGTGCGCTACAAGTCCTTGTGCCCGCGCCCCGCCCCCGATTCCATGATCAACAGGGTCGCCATCATCCGCATCGACATCGACTCGCTCATGGGGAAATACGCCCCCGGCGAAGAGGAAGCGCTCAAAGTATGAACCCTTCGCCGACGCATCAGCCCTTTCAGCTCGTTACGGAACGCCTGCGGGTTCGCCTTTGGGATGAGGCGGATCGTGCCGCTTTCCGCCGTATGAACGCCGATCCCCGCGTCATGAAGTTCTTCCCGTCCACGCTCTCCGAAGCCGAAAGCGACGCGCTTCTGGCCCGGATTCAGGCACATCAGGAGGAGCACGGATTTACGTTCTGGGCTGTGGAAGACAAGGCCACCGGAAACCTCGCCGGGTTCACCGGGCTTGCGCGGGCGGCTTTTGACGCGCCGTTTACGCCCTGCGTGGAAATCGGCTGGCGGTTCCTGCCCGAATACTGGGGCACGGGATACGCCCTCGAAGCCGCCCGCAGCGTGATGGGCTACGCCTTCAAGGTTCTGAACCTTCCCGAAGTCGTCGCCTTCACCGCGGAAACCAACCTTCCGTCACAGGGACTTATGCGGCGGCTTGGGATGCTCCACAACCCCGCCGAGGATTTCGATCATCCCGCCCTGCCGCCGGATCACCCGCTCCATCGCCATGTACTCTACAGGATGCTGAAAGATTTCTGGGAGTGACGGCACAGGCTGTGTCATGGCATAGGACTGTTTCATCTCCACAACACGGTAAAATACAGCCTTTTTCTCCAACTTTCCCCTTGGTGGAATCCGTGGTTAAGGCGCTTTGCCGGTCATTCCTTTGGAACTTCAAGGAAAAAAGCGCCAACCATTTTCTATGACACAGCCACAGCATACGGATCAGGGTTCTTGCCCTGAGGCAGGGCTTCCAGACAGTTCCTTCCGGCCCCATCCCCTCCAACCTTTCCGGCAGCAAGGGGAACTACGGCAGGAGCCCCAACGCATAACTATTCCCTTGCAACGCTTGCCCTCCTGCCATCCGCCCACACACAAAACAATCCCCTCCCCCACACACAAAAACCCGCCCGAACGGACATCGCTCAGGCGGGTTACTTCCCTCAACCGGGAAAACCGGCAACAGGGATTCAATAAACACGAAAGTCTTTGGAGAGGAAAGGGAGGGGTTTGGGGAGGGGAAGGGGAACCTTTCTCCAGAAAGGTTCCCCTTCCCCTCCCCAATCTTTCACAATCCCACTACTTCCCTTCAGCCTGAATCTCTTCGCGGACGTAGTTCACGAGGCCGCCCTTGTCGATGAGGTTCTGCATGACGGGGGACAGCGCGGGAACCTTGATGGTCTCGCCGGTGGTCAGGTTCTTGATCAGGCCCTCTTCGGGGCTGACTTCGAGCTTGTCGCCGTCCTTGATCTTGTTCACGTCGTCGCCGATTTCCAGCAGCAACAGCCCCATGTTGAAGGCGTTGCGGTAGAAGATGCGGGCGAAGCTGTGCGCGATGACGGCCTTCATGCCCGCGCCGAGGATGGCGATGGGGGCGTGCTCGCGGGAGGAGCCGCAACCAAAGTTGCGCTCGGCCACGAGGATGTCGCCCACCTGCACGCGCTTGACCCAGCCGTGCTCAAGGCCTTCCATGCAGTTTTCGCCGAGCTTCTTGGGATCGGTCGTCACAAGGAAACGGGCCGGGATGATGGCGTCGGTATCGATATGTTCACCGACTTTATGCGATACACCAGTGAAAGGCATATGGTTCTCCTGTAGTACTCACGCTAGAAAAATCCACGGGATCCGCGCACCCCGAAAGGATGCGGCGGAACCGAGGCGGCCGGGCGGAGCCGCTCCGGTGCGCCTCGTGCTCCGGGCCGCCCTGAGGGGCAACCCGGCCGGACGGCATTACAACTTTTCGGGGCTGGTGATCACGCCGGTGACGGCGGAAGCCGCAGCCGTACAGGGGCTGGCAAGATACACTTCGGCTTCGAGGCTGCCCATGCGGCCGCGGAAGTTGCGGTTGGTGGTGGCGATGCAGCGCTCGCCGTCGCCGAGGATGCCCATGTGGCCGCCAAGGCAGGGGCCGCAGGTGGGCGGGCCGACGATGCAGCCGGCATCGGTAAAGATCTCAAACAGCCCTTCCTTCATGGCCTGACGCCAGATGGCGGGCGTCGCGGGCAGGACGATGCAGCGCACGCCCTTGGCGACCTTGCGGCCCTTGAGCACTTCGGCGGCGTCGCGCATATCGGAAATGCGTCCGTTGGTGCAGGAGCCGATGACCACCTGATTGATGGTCACGTCCTTGACTTCGGAAACGGGCTTCGTGTTTTCGGGCAGGTGCGGGCAGGACACCTGCGGCTCCATGCCGCTCACATCGATGCGCACGATCCTTTCATACGTCGCACCGGCGTCCGCTGCAATGAGTTTTGCGTCGGGGTTGTTGTGATCGCGGCAATAGGCGAGCGTTTTCTCGTCGGACGGGAACAGGCCGCACTTGCCGCCCGCTTCAATCGCCATATTGGAGATGCAGAGGCGCGCTTCGACATCAAGCTCGGAGAGGGTCTCGCCGCCGAATTCCAGCGCCTTGTACAGGGCGCCGTCCACGCCGATGTCGCCGATGAGCCGCAGGATCAGGTCTTTGCCGCGCAGCCATTTGGGCATCTTGCCTTCAAATTCCACACGGATGGTCGGAGGCACCTTGAACCACAGCTTGCCGAGCGCCATGCCTGCGGCGACGTCCGTGGAGCCGAGGCCGGTCGCAAACGCGCCGAGGCCGCCGTAGGTGCAGGTGTGGCTGTCCGCGCCGATCACGAGGTCGCCGGGCTTCACAAGGCCCTGTTCGGGCAGGAGGGCGTGCTCGACGCCGCAGTCCCCGCCTTCATAATAGTGGGTGACGCCCATTTCCTGCGCGAACTTGCGGGTCACCATCACCTGATTGGCGGAATCGATGTCCTTCTGCGGGGTGAAGTGATCCATCACCAGAAAGACGCGATCCTTGTCGAACACCTTGGTCGCGCCCATCGCCCGGAAGGACTTGATGGCAAGCGGCCCGGTGATGTCGTTGGCGAGCACGCCGGAAAGATGGCAGTTGACGATTTGCCCGGCTTCACGGACTTCTTCATCCGTGTGGGCCTGAAGGATTTTCTGGGCAAGAGTATGAGGCATGGGACGGCTCCAGAAGGTAAAAGGTTTCCCGACCGACGGACGAAAACGCCATTCCGCGTTTCCACATCAATCGGAATCGTTACAACATTTTTTCGGCCGAAAGGCCAGCGCCCGGCAAACCGAGGCATCCGCTCCCGCAAGGGAAGCCGTATTTCAATTACCTGAAATTCAAAGGCCCTGTTATAGGTTGTGGTTGTTTCATCTCCACAGTGCGGTGAAAATACAGCCTTTTTCTCCGGTTTTCCCCTTGGCGGGATCCACGACCAAGGCATTTTGCCGGTTATCCCTTTGGAACTTCAAGGAAAAAAGCATCAACCATTTTCTATAACACAGCCAATTCAAAAATGAATTTTTAGGAAATCATCGAAACGGCGAATGTCTCGCAAACCGCTTTACCCCGGAAACCGGGGCTGCGCAGGGAAAGCGCGGCGCTGCCCATTAGCCCGGCTAAGGGGCGGAAGCCGGAGGAACGGCCCGCTGCGGCTTTCCCCCGGCCCCGCGCCTTAGTTGCACGTATTGATGGCCGGTTCGCCGGTGGCTTCCTGCGTGCGGATGGCGTCACGCTCCTTGTGGTCGAGGCGGTTCAGGGCATCAATGTAGGCCTTGGCGCTGGCGACGATGATGTCCGGGTCGGAACCGCGGCCCGTGGCGCTGTATTCGCCTTCGCGCAGGCGCACGGTCACCTCGCCCTGCGCGTCCGTGCCGCCGGTGATGGCGTTGATGCTGAACTGCTCCAGATCAGGGGCGCGGCTTACAATCTGGGAAATGACGTTGAAGGTCGCGTCGATGGGGCCGGCCCCGAACCCGGCGCGGCGCATTTCCTCTTCCCCGGCCTGAATGACCACGGCGGCGGTGGCGGGCATGGAGGAGCCCATCGTCGTCTGCACGGAGACGTTGCCCAGGCGGTAGCGATCCGGCAGGCGGTAGACTTCGGAGAAGACCAGCGCTTCGAGGTCTTCGTCATGCACGTTGGCCTTCTTGTCCGCGAGCTCCTTCACGGCGGCGAACACCACGTTGACCTGTTCGTCGTCCAGACGGTAGCCCAGTTCCTCAAGGCGGGTGCGCACGGCGTTGCGGCCGGAGTGCTTGCCGATGACGAGATCCGTGGACTTGCGGCCGATGGACTGGGGCGTCATGATTTCGTAGGTTTCGCGGTTCTTCAGCATGCCGTCCTGATGGATGCCGGACTCATGCGCAAAGGCGTTGCTGCCCACGATGGCCTTGTTCGCGGCGATGGGGCGGCCGATGATGAGCGACAGCAGGCGGCAGGCCGGATAAAGCTGTTCGTTCTGGATGCCGCAGTCCACGCCGTACACGTCGGGGCGAACCTTCATCGCCATGACGATTTCTTCCAGAGAGGCATTGCCCGCGCGTTCGCCGATGCCGCAAAGGGTCACTTCGGCCTGACGTGCGCCGTTCTGGATGGCGCTCAGGCTGTTGGCGACGGCAAGCCCAAGGTCGTCGTGGCAATGCACGCTGAACACGGCCTTGTGGGAATTCGGGGTGTTTTCGATGACGTATTTGATCAGCTTGCCGTATTCGCCGGGCTGGGCATAGCCGACGGTATCGGGCACGTTGATGGTGGTGGCCCCGGCGTTGATGACCTCGGTGAACACGCGGACGAGGAAGTCAGGATCGGAACGCGAGGCGTCCTCGGCGGAAAATTCCACGTTGTTGGTATACTTGGCGGCGTGGCGCACGGCGGCGACGGCCATTTCCACGACCTGATCCGGGGTCTTGCGGAGCTTGTACTCCATGTGGATGGGCGAGGTGGCGAGGAAAACGTGGATACGCGGGTTGCGCGCCCCGTTCAGGGCCTGCCATGCGCGGTCGATGTCGTTCTTGTTGCAGCGGGCGAGCGCGGCGACCTGCACGTCGGTGACGGCGTTGGCGATGGCATGGACGGCTTCAAAGTCGCCCACGCTGGAAGCCGGGAATCCGGCTTCGATGACGTCCACCCCGAGGCTCTCCAACTGGCGCGCCATACGGAGCTTTTCCTGAAGGTTCATGGTAGCGCCGGGGGACTGCTCACCATCACGGAGCGTCGTGTCGAAAATAATGACGCGATTGGACATGGGATTCTCCTTGGAGTCTTTCAGCCGGAAACAGCCCGCCTCAGTCCTGACGCCGCCCGATGCGACTTCTTACAACTATACGGTTTTATTGCTGTTTTCCGTAAAAAAGCTCTCATATGCAGAAGGGAGGGATAGGGAACCGCTCTAATCAGGTTCCCTTCCCTCCCCCGGATCAAAGCGCCATTCACCGTTAATTCTGCGTAAGGCTCCCTAGGAGCTGCCGGTTGCGGCGGGGCAGAATGATGTAGGTGTAGATGGGGCCGGACAGAAGGTAGATCGCGCCCAACAGGAACCCGAAAACAACGGGCTGGGACAAGATGAGCACGAACACAAGCAAAGCGGAGATCATGGAGCTGAAGGCGTGCGTCTTCAGGAAGCCGTATTCCTTAAACGAGAAATAGCGCACGCGGCTGACCATGAGCAGGGCCATCACAAAGGTGATGAGCAGGCCGAGGAACGGCGTGCGGGCTTCCAACCATGACGGGAGATAGGAAGAGAAGAGGATGAACATGGCGACGGCGCACCCGGCTGCCGGGCAGGGGAGCCCGACGAAGAACTTCTTGCTCACCGTGGTGACGCAGACGTTGAAACGCGCCAGGCGCAGGGCTGTGCAGGCCACATAGAGGAAGGCCACGCCGATGCCGAGCTTGCCGTAGCCTTCGAGCACCCACATCCACGAAGTGAACGCGGGAGCGACGCCGAAGGCCACAAGGTCGGCCAACGAGTCATACTGGATGCCGAATTCGCTGGCCGTATTGGTCAAACGGGCGACTTTCCCGTCCAGGCCGTCCATGAGGGCGCTGAACAGGATAGCGAGGGCACTGCCTTCGATATTGCCCTGCACCGCGAGGAGCATGGCAAGAAAGCCCGTAAACAGGCTGGCAGTGGTAAAAAGGTTCGGGAGGATATACACTCCCCGCCGAACGGGTTTTTCTTCTTGCATAATAAGGTACCTGTGGGAATCCTGCGAGCAGATTCCGGCCGCGTCGAAGAGGCGCTAGGCCTGAAATTTTCTGGCCAGGATGCTTTCTCCTGCCGCGACCACATCACCGTTGGTAACGACAGCACTATAGTCGGGAGGAAGATAGAGGTCAACCCGAGAGCCGAAACGGATCATGCCGTAGCGTTCGCCGCGGGCGAGGGTGTCCCCCTCTTCCACACGGCAGACGATCCGCCGGGCGATGAGCCCAGCCACCTGCACCATAACCCAGGGCCGCCCGCCGTCGTCGCGCACAAGGTACGCGCAGCGTTCGTTGTCCGTGGACGCCTTGTCGAGCGCGGCGTTGAAGAACTTGCCGGGGAAATAGCGGATGGCCTCCACCCGTCCGGCGACGGGCGAACGGTTGACGTGCACATTGAACACATTCATGAAAATGCTGATGCAGGGCCGAACCTCCCCCGTGATGGGATCGGCTTTCGGCTCCACGCGGATCACCCGGCCGTCGGCGGGGCTGACGGCGATGTCATCCTCCGAGGGCACCACACGTTCGGGATCCCGGAAAAAATGCCCGGAAAACCACGTAAGCACAAGAAAAACCAGCGCCAGCGGCCAAAAGCGCAGCGCCGCAAACGCCAGCGCCGTCAGCGCGAGCAGAAAGAGGAACGGCAACCCTTCCGGCGCCACACCGATATTGCCTTTTCGCATCTGTCATCCTTCACTTTATGGCCGGGGAACGGCTGCCCTTCCCGGCCCAATAAGGTTAAACGTGATTTTCGGATCATGACCGAAAAAGGCCACGGATGCAACCCTGCATCGCCGCGTTGCCCACGGCCCGGCTAGTCCCGCCAGAACTCAGGGACGAACAGCACGAGGATAGCGTAAATCTCCAGACGGCCCAGCAGCATGCACAGCGTCAGAACCCATTTGGACAACGCCGGGACATGGCCGAAGTTGTCCACCGGCCCCACGCTGCCGAGCCCCGGCCCCACATTGGAAATGCAGGTCAGCGTCGCCGTGAACGCGCTCATCAGATCCATGTCCTGCACGGTCAGGACAATCGTACCCGCTGTGGTAACGATGAGATACAACAGGAAAAAGCCGACCACCCCCGAAATGACTTCAACGGGCACGGACTTCCCGGCGCTCTTGAGGTGGCGCACGGAACGGGGGTGCAGCAGGCGGAAGATCTCCAGGTACGCCAGTCGGAACAGCATCACGAGGCGCATGACCTTGACGCCGCCGCCCGTGGAGCCCGCGCAGCCGCCCATCAGCATGAACATCAAAAGGATGACCAGCGTAATCGAAGGCCAGAGGTTGAAGTTTTCCGAAACGAACCCCGTGGTCGTACAAACGGAAACGAGCTGGAACACCGCCGCCCGCGTGACCTGCTCGAATTCCGAAAGCGAACCTATCCCAAACAGGCCGTGCTCCACGAGCCCCGCCACGATGACCGCGGAGCCGAGGATGAGCAGCCCGGTATAAAAGCAGCATTCCTGATTACGCAGGTAAACCTTGACCACGCCCCTCAGCGCCTGCGCGTGCAGGGAAAAATTGATGCCCGCGATGAACATGAAAAAAATCAGAATCCATTGGATGGATGCCTGCGGGTACGCGGCGATTGAGGCGTTCTTGGTTGAAAAGCCGCCCGTCGCCACGGTTGAAAAGCTGTGGTTGAGCGCGTCGAACCAGTCCATGCCCGCGATGTACAGCAGCACGGTCAGCACGACCGTCATCAGGCAGTAAACCCGCCAAAGCGTGAGGGCGGTGTCCTGCATCCTCGGCGTGAGCTTGCCGGGGCTCGGCCCCGTCACCTCGGCCCGGTACAGCTGCATCCCGCCGACGCCGAGCAGCGGCAGGACGATCAGCGAGAGCAGGATGATCCCAAGGCCGCCGATCCAGTGGGTCAGGCTGCGCCACATGAGCAGGCCGTGCGGCAGGGCTTCGATATCCGCAAAAACCGTTGCGCCCGTGGTCGTGAAGCCCGACGCGGCCTCAAAGACCGCATCCGTCACCGAGGCCGTCGACGTCAGCACGAACGGCAGCCCGCCCGCGAAGCTCGCCACGATCCAGCAGATGCCCACCACGGCGAACCCGTCGCGCAAGGTCAGGTTCAGGGGCGTCTGCGAGCGGTTGGCATACGCCAAGGCGAGCCCGCCGCCCACCATGATCGCCAGCGACGAGAGCAGGCCGAGGAACGCCCCGTCCCCATACCACAGCGACACCCCAAGCGGCAGCACCAGCGACGTGCCCACGCACGCCAGCAGCACTCCCACGATGAACAGAACCGAACGTATTTGCATGGCTGCCCCTTTTGGTGAGGGAAGATTGGGGAGGGGAAGGGGTGCCTTTCTGGAGAAAGGCACCCCTTCCCCTCCCCAAACCCCTCCCTATCCCCTTCAAAGACTTTTGACCTTATCGAATCCCTGTTTCCAGCCTTCCCGGAAATGGGAGAGCCTTTTGGGAAGGCGCTTCATATCCATCGTCAAACGATTGGTGTTTTATCCCTTGAAATGCCGGATAAAAAAGCAAGGCCCTGTCATGGCATACGGTTGTTTCATTTTCACAGCACAGCGAAATAAAAAGGCTCTGTCATAGTACATGGTTGTTTTGTTTCATCAATATACTGAAAATACACGTTTTTTCTCCAATCTTTCCGCTGATGGGCTCTGTGATTGGGGGATTTTATTGGTTATTTCTTTGGAATTTCAAGGAAATAAAGCATCAACCGCTTTCTATGACACAGCCAATAAAAATTTCATCCAGCTTTTTCCATTGGCGGAATCTATGGTTAAGGTGCTTTGTCGACTATTCCTTTGGAGTTTCAAGGAAAAACATGGCCCTGTTATGGTATGCGGTTGTTTCATCTCCACAGTGCGGTAAAAATACGGGCTTTTTCTCCAGTTTTCCCCTTGGCGGACTTCATGGCTGAGGTATTTTGTTGGTTATTCCCTTGGAACTTCGAGGAAAAAGACATCAGCCATTTTCTAGGCCATGCCATCAATTAAATATAATCTATTGAAATTATTTAACCATTCTCAAGCCATAAAATATTATTTTCTATGATTTCAAATAGTTATATATAAAACAAGGCTGTGTTATAGAAAATGGTTGATGCTTTTTTCCTTGAAGCTCCAAAGGGATAACCGGCAAAATGCCTTGGCCGTGGATCCCGCCAAGGGAAAAATTGGAGAAAAAGGCTATATTTTCACCTCACTGTGGAGATGAAACAACCACAAACTATAACAGAGCCTAAAACAACGACACGACTTAGGACACAGCCTTCTTTTTTTCCGCAACGATATCTTCGAGCTTGCTCATCTTCTCGCGGAGGCTGAGCAGGACGATGCGATCCTGCGGCTGGATGACGGTCTGGCCTGAAGGGATGAACGCCTCGCCGCCCCGGATGACCCCAAGCAGAAGTATCCCCTTGGGCAGGCCAAGCTCATAGACGCGCTTCCCGGCGATAAGGGATTCCTCATCCACCAGCGCCTCAAGCATTTCGGCGGCGTCGCCGCCCACGGAGACGCTGGAAAGCACCTTGCCTTGCCGGATGTACTGCAAAATGCTGTTCACGGCGGACAAGCGTGGGCTTACGCTGTGCGCGATGCCGATGGCCTCCACAAGCGGGAGGTAGGCGGCCTTGTTCACGCGGGCCACGGTTTCCTTCACGCCGAGGGACTTCGCCAGCAGGCAGGACAAAATATTCGATTCCTCATCGCCGGTTACCGCGATGAAGGCGTCCATCTGGTCGATATGCTCTTCCTGCAGGAGGGACTTGTCCGTACCGTCGCCGTGCAGAACCAGCGTGCCCTGAAGCTGATCCGCCAGATATTCGCAGCGATCCTCGCTGATGTCGATCAGTTTGGTATCCACGCCCTTGTTCTCAAAGAGCCGCGCCAGACGCAGGCCGATGTTCCCTCCGCCCACGATGCAGGCCGTGCCGAGGCTGCCCCGCGTCTTGTGCAGCGCATGGAGCAAAGCCCGCTGGCTGGTGGGCTTGTAGGCGAAATAGACGGTGTCCCCCATCTTGATGGCGTCGGAACCGGAAGGGACGATGAGCTTCTGGCCGCGGGCGATGGCCCCGACCATGATGCCGTCGTCCCGCACGATTTCCCGGAAACGGGTCAGCGGCTGATCGATGAGCGGGCCGCCCTCCACGCGCATCCCGACCATACGGATGAACCCGTCGGCAAGCTGGCCGTACTCCACGGCGCCGGGCAGCGTGAGCAGGCGCTCGATGGAGCGGACGATCTCCTGTTCCGGGTTGATGAGCATGCTGATTTGCAGGGAGCCGCTGCCGAGCAGTTGGGGATAGGCGGTATATTCTTCCGTGCGTATGCGCGCCAGCTTCACAGCCTTGGGGGCGATGGCGTTGGCGAACAGGCAGGCGACGATATTGGTTTCGTCGCTGTCGGTCACGGCCAGAAAAATGGCGGCGTCGCCCGCCCCCGCATCCTTGAGCACCGAAGGGATGGAGCCGGAACCGAGCACGGTCTGCACGTCCATACTGTCTTCTATCCTGCGGAGCTTGTCCGGGTTCTGGTCAATCACCACAACCTGCTTCTGCTCTTCGGACAAGCGCTGTGCAATGTGGAACCCCACTTCCCCCGCTCCCACGATGACGATTTTGAGTTCTTCCACTTTCTGGGGAGCACGACGAAACAGCATAAAGCCTCCAACAACGCCTATTAAAATTGGAATTGCTCTGAAACAACAGAGCATCACAAGGATTCAGGCTGCCGCAGTGTAGCGGAAAACATTCCAAGGGAAAACTAGAAAAAGCGCCCCAGCCCGCATGAACACTCGACAATCCGGCCTTTACGCTTGCCTTATCAATGCAGCTATCTTAAAAGAATGCACTATTCACCCTTTTCGTTTGGCTGTGTCATAGAAAATGGCTGATGTTTTTTCCTTGAAACTCCAAAGGGATAACCGGAAAAAGGCCTTAGCCGTGGATCCCGCCGAGGGGAAAACTGGAAAAAAGCTGTATTTTTCACCGCACGGTGGAGATGAAGCAACCACATGCCATAACAGAGCCTTTCGTTTTATGGAGCCCCCACTGCTATGGATATCCCCCTTCTTCCCGACATCGTCGCTATTTTCTGCCTTTCCATCGGCGTCCTGCTCGTCTGCCACCAAATCAAGATACCGCCGATTGTGGGGTTCCTGCTGACCGGCGTCCTGTGCGGCCCCACGGCCTTGGGGCTCGTCCAGAACCCCCACGCGGTCGAACTGCTGGCGGAGATCGGCGTGGTCCTGCTGCTGTTCTCCATCGGCCTTGAGATGTCCGGGGAAGAACTCATGCGCCTGAAGCGCCCCGTGTTCGTCGGCGGCACGGCGCAGGTGGTGCTGACCATCGGCGCGTTCATGGGCCTTGGCGTGCTCATAGGCCAGACATGGCAAGAAAGCATGATGTACGGCTTCCTCGCCTCCCTGTCCTCCACCGCCATCGTGCTCAGCCGCCTCCAGCAGAAGGCACAGTCGGAATCCCCGCAGGGCAGGCTCGACTTTTCCGTGCTCATCTTTCAGGACATCGCCGTCGTCCCCATGATGCTCGCCATCCCGATCCTCGCCGGGGAGGGGGACACGGACATTTGGGGGATGCTCATCTCCGCCGGGCGGACGCTGGTGATCCTCGTCGGCGGCTGGCTCCTCGCCCGCCATGTGGTTCCCCGCGTCATGCAGCTCGTGCTCCGCACCCGGAGCAAGGAGCTTATGCTCATGACCGTGCTCGGCCTGTGCTTCGCCATCGCCCTCGGCACGGCCTCGCTCGGCCTCTCCCTCGCCCTCGGCGCGTTCCTTGCCGGGCTCCTGCTCTCCGGATCGGAATACAGCCTCAACGTCCTCGAAGGCATCCTCCCCTTTAAGGACGTCTTCACCAGCCTGTTCTTCATCTCCGTGGGCATGCTGCTCGACGTGGACTTCCTCGTGCACCATCTGGACAAGGTCTTTCTCTTTGCGGCCCTGCTCATCCTCCTGAAATCCGTCCTGTCCCTGCCGCCCATGCTGTTGGTGGGATACCCCCTGCGCGTCTCCATCCTCGCCGCCATGAGCCTTGCGCAGATCGGCGAATTCTCCTTCGTGCTGGCCAGTTCCGCCGTAAACGGCGGCCTCATGGACGACGACGCCTACCAGATGTTCCTCGCGGCGAGCATCGTGACCATGATCCTGACCCCCACGGTCATGGAAGCCGCGCCCAAGGTGGCCTCCTTCGTGAGCCGCTACCTGCACCTGCCCATTGATGAGGAAGCCGCCGCCCCAAAGGACGAATCCCTCAAGGATCACCTGATTATCGTAGGCTTCGGCGTGGGCGGCAAGCATCTGGCCCGCACTGCGCGCGAGGCGGGCATCCCCTACGTTATCCTTGAAATGAACCCTGATACCGTGTCGCGCTACGGCGGCAAGGAACCCATCCACGGCGGCGACGCCTCCAAGCCCCTCGTGCTGGAGCATTTCGGCATCAGGAACGCGCGCGTCATCGCCGTGGTGATTTCCGATCCCTCGGCTGTCCGGGCCATCACCGCCGTAGCCCGCAAGCTCAACCCGAAAGTGCACATCGTGGTGCGTACCCGCTTCCTTGGCGAAGTGGACGCCCTGCGGCGGCTTGGAGCCAACGACGTCATCCCTGAGGATTTTGAAACGTCCATCGAAGTCTTCTCCCGCGTGCTCGGGTATTACCTCGTCCCGCGCCAGACCATCGAACGGTTCGTGAACAGCATCCGGCACGAATACTACAACATGGCCCGCCAGCTCCGCATGACCGGCATGGATCTGCCCTCGCTCGCCGATGAAGTCCTCACCGGGCTTGAAGTGGTGGCCTGCAAGGTCGAGCCCGGCTGCGCCCTCGACGGCAAACGCCTGACGGATACCTCGCTCCGCAGGAAATACGGCGTCACCGTCGTCGGCATCCGCCACGCCGGGCAGATCATCCCCTCGCCCGGCGGGGACGCCTTCCTCCACGGCGACGATACGGTGTTCCTCTTCGCCTCCCCCGCCTCCCTCACGACCGTCATGCCTTTCTTCCATGCCGATCCCGAACCGGAGAAAGCCGAGGATTTATAAGGGCTCTATGCCTCCACAGCAACCTAAAAAACAACACATGCCCCCAAAATACGGCAACCCCGATGACGGCGGCCGCAATGAGCTTCCAATGCCGGAAAGGGCGGCGGAATGCCGGATGCAGGGCCAACAACAATACATCATGGAACCACCCCATACGACGCCGGGCAAAATTCCGGGTACAGGGGCGGCCCCACTGTGGAACAAGGACACACTGGCACAAGAGGCTAAAATTCCAGACACAGGGGAACGGTCCACGCAGATCAGAATGATGCCGCTGCGGGGCTGAAATTTAGATGCAGAGGGACGCCCCGAAAGTCACCGAAGCCAACCAGCACAATCGGGCGAAATTCCGGGTTCGGAGAAACGGCCCCATTCGCCTTTGGGTACAACGCCGACAAGCTGCTGCCGGATGCAAAAGGCCCCATCTGGCAGCCCCAAAAACAAACTTGCATCTGAAATTCCAGATGTAGAGGAACGGCCCACGCAGATCAGGATGATGCCGCTGCGGGGCTGAAATTCAGATGCAGAGGGACGCCCCGAAAGCCGCCGAAGCCAACCAGCACAATCAGGCGAAATTCCGGGCACAGGAGGGCGGCTCCGGGGAACTTCCAACAGGACACGGGCCGCCAAGCCGCCGCTACCGCCGCCCGCCCCGTTTACGAAAGTCTTTGAAGGGAAAGGGGTGGGGTTTGGGGAGGGGGAAGGGAAACTTTCTCCAGAAAGTTTCCCTTCCCCCTCCCCAATCTCTGCTTCCGCCCCACATCTCCAGAGCTTGCGTGCGGGAACGGGCGGGTTTATAGTTGCAGGCTGGCGGCGGCCTGCGGGCCGGGGCCGGGACATTGTAAAGCATTCCACCGGCAAGGCCGGCTGCCGGGCACCTCCCCGGAGAGGCGGGCGGCCCCAAAACATAGAGGGATATTTTGATGAAGACGGCACAGGAAATACGGGCTATGATGCGCGGGGGCAAGGCCACGATCGGTACGTGGCTCCAGTTCCCTTCGGCGGACGTTGCGGAAGTGATGGGCGCATCCGGTTACGACTGGGTGGCGGTGGACATGGAACACGGCGCGTTCACGCGGGCCATCCTGCCGGACGTGTTCCGCGCCATCGAACGGGGCGGCTCCACGCCCTTCGCGCGCATCGCGCAGGCGGAACTGCGGCCCATCAAGGACGCGCTGGACTCCGGCGCGCAGGGGCTCGTCTTCCCCATGATCGAATCCCGCGAGCAGCTTGACCGGGCCATCAGCCTCTCGCTGTACCCCGACGCGGGCGGCAGCCGGGGCGTGGGCTATTCCCGCGCCAATATGTACGGCAGGGATTTCGATCCCTACCGCGTGGGCGCGGCAAAGGACATCCTCCTCGTCGCGCAGATCGAGCATATCCGCGCCGTGGAACAGCTCGACGCCATCCTGTCCCACCCCCGCCTCGACGCCATCATGGTCGGCCCGTATGACCTCTCCGGCTCGATGGGCCTCACCGGGCAGTTCGATCACCCCGATTTCGTCGCCGTGATGGACAGCATCAACGAAGCCTGCAAGCGCCACAACATGCCCATGGGCAACCACGTCGTGCAGCCCGAACCCGAACGCCTCGCCAAGTGCATCGCCGACGGCTACCGGTTCATCGCCTACGGCATCGACGCGGTTTTCCTCCTCCACGGCTGCGCCTGCCCGAAACGGTAACGCGATAATGACGGGGAGGGGAGGAGGAACCTTTCTGGAGAAAGGCTTCCTCCTCCCCTCCCCGAACCCCTCCCCTCCGCCTCCAAAGACTTTCAGCTTTGAAGAGGGGAAATAAGGTAGGACAAACCTGTATGAAAATCGTTTTCTTCGGCGGTTCCGGCTTCTTGGGATCGCACGTATGCGACAAGCTCTCCGACGCGGGCCATGACGTCACCATCGTCGATCTGCGCCCCTCCCCGTACCTGCGCCCCGACCAGAAGATGGTCACGGGGAGCCTCTTGGACGAAGATCTGGTCAATGCCGTCGTGAGCGGCGCGGACGCCGTATTCGACTTCGCGGGCCTCGCCGACATCGGCGAATCCAACCAGAAGCCCGTGGAAACCGCGCGCATCAACGTCCTCGGCAACGTCATCCTGCTCGAAGCCTGCCGCAAGGCCGGGGTCAAGCGCTACGTCTTCGCCAGCACGCTCTACGTGTACGGCAAGTCCGGCGGCTTCTACCGGTGCAGCAAACAGTCGTGCGAACTGTATATCGAAAATTATCACGATATGTTCGGCCTCGAATACACGATCCTGCGCTACGGCTCGCTCTACGGCCCACGCGCCGACCGCCGCAACGCGATCAACCGTTTCGTGGCCGAGGCGCTGGAAAAGGGCACGATCACCTATTACGGCGCGCCCACGGCCCTGCGCGAGTACATCCACGTCGAGGACGCCGCCCTCAGCACCGTGGAAATCCTCAGCCCTGAATACGCCAACCAGAACATCGTGCTCACCGGCAACCAGCCCATGCGGGTGGGCGACCTGTTCCGCATGATCGAGGAAATGCTCGGCAAGCCCATTGAAATCAAGTACCAGCACGACCCCAACAGCGGGCACTACCAGATCACGCCGTACGCCTTCATGCCCAAGGTGGGCCGCAAGATGACCCCTCACCTGTCCACCGAACTCGGACAGGGCGTGCTCAAGGTCATGGAAGAAATCCATCAGGAACTGCACCCCGACCTCAAGGAGCTCGGCGGGTATCTGATGGTTGACAAAGCCGACTAACCGACACAGCTCAGGAGACGCCTCATGAATATCATCGCCATTATCCCCGCCCGCATGGGCTCCAGCCGCTTCCCCGGCAAACCCCTTGCCGACATCCACGGCATCCCGATGGTCGGCCATGTGGCCATCCGCACCGCCATGTGCAAAGAACTGTCCTCCACATGGATCGCCACCTGCGATCAGGTCGTGATGGACTACGCGGCCTCCGCCGGGCTCAAGGCCGTGATGACCGCCGACACGCATGTCCGCTGCACGACCCGTACCGCCGAAGCCATGCTCAAGATCGAGGAAATGACCGGGCAGCGCGCCGACATCGTGGTCATGGTGCAGGGCGACGAGCCCATGATCACCCCCGACATGATCGACGCCGCCGTCGAGCCCATGCTCAAAGACCCGTCCATCAACGTCGTGAACCTCATGGCCGACCTCGCCACCGAGGAAGAATTTGAAGATCCCAACGAAGTGAAGGTCGTCACCGACCTGAACGGCGACGCCCTCTACTTCTCCCGCGAGCCCATCCCGTCCCGCCGCAAGGGAACCCCTCATGTGCCCATGCACAAGCAGGTCTGCATCATCCCCTTCCGCCGCGACTACCTGATCAAGTTCAACGCGATGGACGAATGCCCGCTGGAAATCATTGAATCCGTCGATATGATGCGCATTCTCGAACACGGCGAAAAGGTCCGCATGGTTCCCACCGACAAGCGAACCCTCAGCGTCGATACGCAGGGAGACCTCGAACGCGTCCGCGAAATGATGAAGGACGACGCCCTGCGCATCAGCTACACGAAGTAACGGGGAAAGGGGAGAAAAACGGCGGAGGGGGAAGAAACCCTTTGAAAGGGCCTTCCGCCTCCGCCGCCCCTCATCCCCTCAAGTTTTGGGTGGGGAGGTCGTGCGGCGGCTTTCCCCCTTTTTATTCACTTCGGCCCGCCTTTTCAGAATGTCCCTGTCAGGGTATGTGGTCGTTTCATCTCCACAGCACGGTGAAAATACAGCCTTTTTTATCCCGTTTTCCCATCAGCGGAATCATGGATAAGGCATTTTTCCGGCTGTTCCTTTGAGATTTCAAAGGAAAAAGCATCCGCCATTTTCTATGACGCGGCCTTCAGAATCCGCCGGGGGCGCATGCCAGGGACGAAACCGCGGCGCCTCCCGCTCATCATCCACCCATAGCCGGGCCAGGGGGCGCCGCCCCCTTGCGGGTGCAAGCCCGCCGGAGGCATATCACCATGAAACATTTCCTCGAAGAACTCATCATTGCGGCGTTGGCGTGGATTCCGACGGCCGCTGGCATGGGCGCGCGCCTGCTCCTGTGGCGTCCCCTGTTCAGACGCTGCGGCAAGGCCCGGTTCGGCACCGGCCTCGCCATGCAGGGCTGCAAAAACATGAGCCTCGCGGACGGCGTACGCATCGGCAGGGGCTGCCAGCTCTATGCCGAGGGCGGGACGCTGGAGATGGGCGAGGACGCGGCCCTGAGCCCCGGCGTGACCGTGGACGCATCGGGCGGGTTCATCCGCATCGGCAGGCAGGTGGCCGTCGGCCCCGGAACCGTCTTGCGCGCCGCCAACCATTGTTTTGATAGCCTTGAAAAGCCTATCATGCTACAGGGTCACCTGTACGGAGAAATCGTCATCGAGGATGACGTCTGGATCGCGGCGAACTGCACCATCACCCCCGGAACCCGCATCGGGCACGGGGCCGTGGTCGGGGCGGGCGCCGTGGTCACGCGCGACGTGGAGCCCTACGCCATCGTGGGCGGCGTCCCCGCGCGCGTCATCGGCAGCCGTCGCAAGGATTGATTGCCCAACGCCGCCCCGCACGCCGGAACGGCGTTTCCCATCCAGCCCAAAGGATGTTTCGCCATGAAAATCGCCATCACCACATCTTCTTT
The DNA here is from genome assembly GCF_057864385.1 of Bilophila sp. Lineage (NCBI taxonomy): Bacteria > Pseudomonadati > Thermodesulfobacteriota > Desulfovibrionia > Desulfovibrionales > Desulfovibrionaceae > Bilophila > Bilophila sp. Next base: position 19,015 of record NZ_DBMAFI010000057.1, read on the forward strand.
CGCCCGATACAGCGACGAGCCGCTGAAGCTGCTCGAACAGGCGGGCGTCGAATACGTCATGAACGACAAGGGCCGCGCCCTGACGGAAGAGGAAGCCATCCAGATGCTGGAAGGCTGCCACGGCGTCGCCGCCGGAACCGAACCGCTCACCAAAAAAGTCATGGACGCCCTGCCCGACCTCAAGGTCATTTCGCGCTGCGGCACGGGCATGGACAACGTGGACCGCGCCTATGCCGCCGAAAAAGGCATTGCCGTCCGCAATACGCCGGACGGCCCCACGCTGGCCGTCGCTGAGCTGACCCTGGGCCTCATCCTCACCCTGCTCCGCCAAGTGCCGCACCAGGATCGCGAACTGCGCTCCGGCGTCTGGAAGAAGCGCATGGGCAACCTCCTGCACGGCAAGAACGTGGGCATCGTGGGCTTCGGCAAAATCGGCCGGACTGTGGCGCACCTCCTCGAACCGTTCGGCGTGAACATCGGCTATCACGATCCCTTTGCCGACGTCCCCGGCTATACGCGCCTTGAGCTCGACGACCTGATGGGCTGGGCGGACATCATCACCCTGCACTGCCCCAAGACCGAAAACGGCGCCCCGCTGCTCGATCTTGGCCGCCTCTCCCTGATGCGCCCCGGCAGCTTCATCCTGAACATCGCCCGCGGCGGGCTCATCGACGAAAAGGCTCTCCTCGGCCTGCTCACCGCCGGGCATCTGGCGGGCGCGGCCCTCGACTGCTTCGCCAAGGAACCCTATGACGGCCCGCTCAAGGAGATGGACAACGTCATCCTGACCCCGCACGTCGGCTCCTACGCCAAGGAAGCGCGGATCATCATGGAAACGGACACCATCAGGAACCTCCTCGCCGTCCTGTTCCCCGGAGCCTAAGCGTATGGCCCTTTCGCTCATCGTTTTCGACTGCGACGGCGTCATCCTCGAATCCGTTGACGCCAAGACCAAAGCCTTCGCACAGGTGGCGGAGCCGCTCGGCGCGGAAGCCCGCGACCGCCTCGTCCTCTACCATACCCTGCACGGCGGGGTGAGCCGCCGCGAAAAATTCGCATGGCTCTACCGCGAGGTGTTCCACCGGGAAATCACGCCTGAGGAAATGGAGGACTGCTGCGCCCGGTTCGTTTCCTATGCGCTGGACAACGTCCTGAACGCGCCGCTCGTGCCCGGCGTCATGGATGTCCTCGAACGCTGGCACGGGCGCGTGCCCATGTACGTCTGCTCCGGCACGCCGCAGGAAGAGCTCCGGTCCGTTCTGGAACGGCGCGGCCTCGCCCGCTACTTCACCGGCATCTGCGGCACCCCGCCCGCCAAGGCGGAACTGCTCAAGGGTATTGTCCGCAAGGAGCGCGTCGATCCCGCCGACGCGGTCATGGTCGGTGACGCCACCACGGACAGCGACGCCGCCGAAGCCGCCGAGACCTTGTTTTACGGGCGCGGCCCCTTCTTTGAGAATACCGCCTATCCCCACGGTTCCGATCTGACCGGGCTCAACGCCTGGCTGGAAGGACTCGCGGGGAAGGAGTAAAAAGATTGGAGGGGGAAGGGGAAACTTTCTAAGAAAGTTTCCCCTTCCCCCTCCACCCCCATCCCCTTCAAAGATATTCCCCCTTATCGAATCCCTG
>NZ_DBMAFI010000058.1:0-19825 GCF_057864385.1 Bilophila sp.
GACGACTTCTATTGATTGACATTTAGGGCATGGCGGTTTTTCGTTCATGTAATCTTATCGCACATAAATGTCGCGAAGTCATTAGTTTATCAACACCCTCATTCAAACAACCCATAAACCGTCATGTATACTTGATTGTTTATTACATCACAATAAGAATATTCTTTATGTTGACGCGGATACCCTTTTTACATCAGTATTTGACCATACTCTTTTCAAAGATATTGACATTGCAATAACACCAAGACATAGAAAAGAAAGGAAAAAAGAATATTATACAAATGGTTTTATAAATGCAGGCGTTCTTTTCTTTAGAAATACAAACAGCGTAAAGGAATTACTTTTACTTTGGGAGAAAAAATGTTGCGATCCCGACACGACAGATCAGAAGGCTCTCAGCGATATTTTTTCTGATCAAATAAATTTACTTGAAGCAAAGCATATTCAAAAATGGAATGACTTAAATATTCTTCTTCTGGAAGCAGAAATATATAATGATGTTGCCTGTAAAACGGGAAAACTTTTACATTTTAAAAATGCAGGACGGAATGAGAAAGCTTTTAAAAAATATCAACAGTATGCAAAAGCACAGTCTCTCTTTCCTAATATTTTTCAATCAGTAATATCGTTATATAGAAAATATAATATTTTATATAACAATATCATCAAAAGAGAAAAACTATGAATCTTATTTATGCAAAAAAATTTCGATTCCCTGATAATTCCGCAAACATGATTCAGGGAGTAAACATGGTAGCGGCTTTTTATCATTGTAATACAAATACAAATGCTTTTTTTTCATTTAACGATACCATTGATGATAGAAATTTATTTCTCAAAAATTATTATGGAATAAATTTTTCTGCATACTCTGATCGGATACTCTTCACCTCGCAAAAGTTGCGTGGCCTTAAATATAATCTATGGTTGATGAAAAATATTATTACTAAAAAAGATGTAGTACTTTATACACGGGAGGGAACAGAAGCTTTACGCTCTCATTTGCTAAGACATCTCAAAGTACCAGTAGCGCCTCTTTTCCACGAAGTGCATAAATTTGATTTCGATCTTACAGGGAATTCAGATTTTGATAACAATTCGCGAAAAAAAACAGCAAAATTATTTTCTCAGCTTACCGGATTGATTTTTATTGACGAACTGCTAGCAAAACAAGCAAAATCCGTATTTAATATACAAACGCCTATCTACATTGCACCATCAGGTGTGAATATTGCAACTTTTTCAGATTGTAAATATTCTATCCCCACCTCAAAGGTTATACTTGGTTATTTTGGGAAGCTCATTCCCGAGAAAGGCATTTTCCTTCTTCTTGAGGCATTTCGTAAGCTTCCAGAGCGCTACTATTTACGCCTAATCGGGCAATGTGACGAACAAGTACGTAATAACCTTTGTGAGCTCGCCGGAAATGCCGCTTCACGCATACAATTTATGGGGCATGTTGAGCATGCTTCCCTTCCCCATGCAATGCAGGGAGTGCACATTTCCGTTATCCCCTCCATTATGAAAAATCAATTTCTTTCACCTCTTAAGCTTGCAGAATCCCTTGCAATGGGGCTGCCCATCGTTTGTACTCCGATGCCCCATTTGCAACATATTTTGACTTCTGAAAAAAATGCTGTGTTCGCTCATGAAGTTACACCAGAAGGCTTGGCAGCCGCTATCCAAAAGCTAGGAGATTTTCCGCAGCACCTCATCACAATGCAACAGGAAAACCGTCATTATGCAGAAAAATTCTCTTGGGAATCTCGTGCTCAAGGTATTATGCACTTCATGCAACAGGTAATAAGCTAATAATTTATATAGCGCTTCTCACAATTATGGAGACTGTCAAAAAAGTATGCCGTACGCAACCGAACGTCATTCCCTAAAGGGATATACGGCGTCGAACTGACGGCACAGCCAGTTTTCCAACTTTTCCGCCTGAATATCAATGTCGAAGCTCTCCCTGCAGGCTTCGCGTGCGTATTCGCGCAGTTTCAACAGCTCCATATCTGGAAGGTTTATAGCAGCACTGATGGATTCCGCAAAAAGCTCTTCCTTTGCTTCATAAGGCAACATCCACCGCCGCAACCCATCGGGGATTACTTCAGCGACACCCCCAACTTCACGGGTAATCGGCAACAATCCCGCAGCCATCCCTTCCAGCAATGTGTTGGGTAAGCCTTCAGAATAGGAGGCCAGCAGAAAGATATCCCCAGTTTGCAGCTCATCCATGACATTCGTGGAAAACCCATGCCAGACGACGCGATCAGACAGTCCCAGCCTTTGCGTGAGTCGGCGCAACGGCTCTTCTTCTCTGCCCTTGCCCCATATATGCAGCTCAAAGGGCTCCGAAACTTGGGATAATGCCCGCAGCAACATGTCATGCCCCTTATCGGGCTCAAGCTGCTGCGTGCATACCAAGCGCCGGGGGTGGTGCAATTCCAGAGGAACACTTGAGGCTTTTTTGCCATTCAGAACGACATGAACGTCTTCAGCTTTTATATAGGGGAGGCTCTTGATGAAACCTTCAGCGATGAAGCGGCATGGACAAAGAAAAGCTGGACGTATCCAAGCATGCAGCAACCGGGTTTTTAACCGATAAGGAATATCCTCCGGCAGGCCGATCCTTTGTACGACCGGAATCTTCAACAGCCGCGCGGCAACCCCAGCCGTCGCAATGTCCTTTCCTATATTCGTTATGACGACATCAATATCGTGCTTTTTAAATATATTATAAAAAAAACGGACTGCTGATGGATTCAAATCCGCGCCAAAGGAAACCTGTTCGCCGTGCCCCACCCGTTTTTTTGCCGCTTCAATAAATTCAGGCTGCCTGCCATATACGAAGACATGATTACCGCGCTGAGCAAGGCGCTCTGCAAATTGCAGGTACCAAGTTTTTACGCCGCCCCATCCAAACGTGGCGTTCACAAAAGCGATGTTCACGCGCCCACCTTACAGAACCCGGCAGCCGTCTTCAGTGACCAGCACCATATGTTCCCAGCGGATCCCGCCCCATTCGGGGAAGTACAGGCCGGGCTCCACGGTCACGATCATTCCGGGCTCCAGCGGGGTTTTGTTGCGTCCGTTGAGGCTCGGCCCCTCATGGGTTTCCAGCCCGACGCCATGTCCGAGCCCATGCGTAAAGGCTTCGGCAACGCCCAAAAACTCGAAGTGCCCTCTGGCTGCCTTATATACATCACAGGCCGGAACGCCGGGGTGGATGGCCCGGATAGCCTTGCGCTGCGCTTCCTGCACGGCCTCCAGTGTCTTTTTGAATCGATCCGTCGGCTTTTCGCCGATCCAGAAAGTCCGGGTCTGATCGGAACAGTAGTCCTCCAGACGGCATCCCACATCCACCAGCACAAGGTTTTCCGCCTCCAAAAGGACATCTTTGGAAGGCAGGTAGTGCGGGAGCGCCGCGTTGGGGCCATGCCCCACAATGCTCGTGAAGGCCAGCTCGGTCGCCCCGTGATGCCTGAAAAACATTTCAATATCCCACGAGACGGCGGCCTCGCTTCGTCCGGGCACGAGCACGCCGGGCAGCCACTCCATCATCTGCTGGTTCAGGCGGCAGGAAACCTCCATGCGCCGAATCTCTTCCGCATCTTTGATCACGCGAAGCCGTTCGACCAGACCGTCAGCCTTTGAAAGGCGGCAGCTCGATCCCGCCAGCGCTTCCGCAAACTTCTCATAAAACGCCAACGTGACGGCGCGGGCTTCAAAGCCGATGGTTTTGCCGGGCACAAGCCCTTTCAAGAGCTTGGCAATCTCTTCCGGCGCGTCCGCACCGTAGATGAAAACCCGCTCAGGCTCCCACAGCCGCCGGGCCGCGTCCAGATAGCGCGAATCCGTCAAAATCCAGTCTTTGCCGTCCGCCATCACAATCAGGCGGCCCGCGCTTTCGTTCAACTGCACGTCATGCAGCTCAAAACCGGAGAGATAATACCGGTTCGCCGCGTGGCTGATCAAAAGCGCCTCGATTCCCTGTTCCCGCATCAACGCGCGCAGGCGTTCGCGGCGCTGTTCGCACATCTGTTCGGACATAATCGCATCCGTTTGTTTTTATAAATATTTTCAATAAATACGCTGAAGCATACACAAGCAAATACCATATACGGGCATACCCCCCTTGTCCAGCGAGGCGAAGGGGGAGACATTCGCTTTTGCAATGAAAAGCGTATTTCAACTATCTGAAATTCAAAATGAATTTTTTAAAAAGGCTCTGTCATGGCATGTGGTTGTTTCATCTCCACAGCATGCTGAAACTACAGCTTTTTTATCAGGCTTTCCCATTGGCGGAATCCACAGCTAAAACATTTTGTTGGTTATCTCTTTGGAACTTCAAAGAAAAAAGCATCTACCGCTTTCTATGGCACAGCCTTTAAAAAATCATCGAAAAGGTGAATGTCCCGAAGGGGTATGGGAACCCCCTTTTTATCATGGCTCTGTCATAGTATATGGTTGCTCCATCTTTACAACACGGTGAAAATGCAGACTTTTTCTCCATCTTTTCCCTTGACGGAATTCATAGCCAAGGCATTTTGCCGGTTATTCCTTTGGAACTTCAAGGAAAAAAGCATCAACCATTTTCTAGGACACAACCTTTATCATTATAAAGGGCGTTCCCCCTCCCCGATGGAACCTCATCCCACGCTGTTGGGTTCCTCTTCAAAAAGTTCACTGAGGATACTGTTGGAAACAAGCATCCCTTCATCCGTCAGCCGGAACACGCCGTTCCCCATCCGGGCCAACCCCTCAGCACAAAGGCGGAGGGCGAACGGCCCGTGATCTTCCATAAACGGGCGTCCGGCCAAGGATTCATAGGCATCCAGCGGCAAGCCGTCCACGGTTCGCAGGCGCAGCATCATGAGTTCCAGAGCCTGCGTCATCCGATCCAAAGGCTCCCGCTCAGGGCAGCGGCGCCCTTCACGCACCTGCTCCAGCCACCCTTCCCCCTCTGGATTCGTCCAGCGCTCCCCGCCGATCGTGGACGTCGCCGCAGGGCCGACCCCCAGATAGTCCCGGCCTTCCCAGTACCCCAGATTGTGGCGGCACCGGAAACCATCCCCGGCAAAGTTGGATACCTCATAATGATGCAGCCCGGCCTCCTCGAACAGCCGGATGCCTTCAAGGTACATGGCGCACTGTACGTCTTCCGAAGGGAGATCCGCATCCCCACAGGACTCCGCGAGAGGCGTCCCCGGCTCAAGAGTCAGCCCATATGCGGAAACATGCTCCGGCCCAAGCGCGATTGCCGCGCGCACATCGTCCAGCCATTGCCCCAGCGTCTGCCCCGGCAGGCCCCACATCAGGTCAAGGCTCAAATTGGCGCAGCCCGCTTCCCGTATGGCCCGGAACGCCTCCCGCGCCGCATCCGCCCTGTGCAGCCGTCCGAGCGTTTCCAGCATCCCTTCATGCAGCGACTGCACGCCGAGCGAAATCCGGTTGACGCCCGCCGCCAAAAAACCGCTTGCCTTTTCCGCCGTATGCAGGGAATCCGGGTTCGCTTCCATGCTGATTTCCGCTCCGGGCAGCACTTCAAACGTCCGTCCCACGCAATCCAGCACGCCAGCCACTTGATCCGGCTCAAGCAGGCTTGGCGTGCCGCCGCCGAAGAAAACGCTCTCCACGGGCACCCGGCCGAGACGCCCCCCCCACTGCCCCAGCTCGGCATGCAGCGCTGAAAGATACACGCCCACTTCATCGCCCGAACGGGCCAATGGGTTGGAATAGAAAGCGCAGTACCGGCATTTGCGGCGGCAGAACGGCACATGGATATACAAAAGCATAAATACTCCGGGTACGGTTCACGGGATGGCCTCTCTTATCCCGTTTTGCGCCCCGGCACAAACCCATACAAAAAAAACTTTACATCAAGGGGCAGCCCGCATATCGTACCGTGTGGGCATACACCCAAAAAACGTCAAACATCTCAGAGAAGCCGAATGTCCTTCACCCTCCGCCGCTGCGAATACCCCGAAGCCCTCCGAAACGGCATTGCCCCGGCTTCTCTCTATTCCCCGTTGCTCCAGCGGGGTTTTTTTTGAGCTTTTCCGTTTTCCGCCGATACGCCATCGGCCTGCCGAGACGACAGGCTCCAACGTCAACCCGCGAGAAGCCGCCATGCAACAGGAAACCTTCCATTGGCCCCACAAAGACTTGCTGGATGTGGATCAGTTGACGCAGGAAGAACTTTTCCACCTGCTCGATACTGCCGCAAACCTGCACGAAATCAACTCACGGCCAGTCAAGAAAGTCCCTATCCTCAAGGGAAAAAGCGTCGTCCTCTTCTTCGCCGAACCGAGCACCCGCACCAAGACCTCTTTCGACATGGCGGGCAAGCGCCTTTCCGCCGACACCTTCGGGCTGGCGAAATCCGGTTCCAGCCTCCAGAAAGGCGAAAGCATGAAGGATACGGCCCTGACCCTTCAGGCCATGAACCCTGATGTCATCGTCATCCGCCACTCCAGCAGCGGCGCGGCCCAGTTCCTCGCCGAACGCCTGCACTGCGGCGTGGTCAACGCCGGGGACGGCTGGCACGCGCACCCCACCCAGGCCCTGCTCGACGCCTTCTCCCTGCGCCAAGTCTGGGGGCACGACCGGAACGCCTTCAAAGGCAAAAACCTGCTTATCCTCGGCGACTGCGCCCACAGCCGCGTCTGCCGCTCCAACGTGCTGCTGCTCACCAAGCTCGGCGTGAACGTCAGCCTGTGCGCCCCGCGCACCCTCCTGCCCGCGGGCGTGGACAACTGGCCCGTCACGGTCTGCACGGACAGCAAGAAAGCCGTGCGCGACATGGATGCCGTCATGTGCCTGCGCCTCCAGCTCGAACGCCAGCAGGCGGGCCTGCTCCCCGACCTGCGCGAATATTCCAAACGCTTCTGCCTCACCCCGGCCCATATGGAACTGGCCAAGCCCGGCGCGCACATCATGCACCCCGGCCCCATCCTGCGCGGGCTCGACGTTTCCGACGCTCTGGCGGACAGCGCCCAGTCGCTGATCCTCGATCAGGTCTCCGCCGGGGTTTCGGTTCGTATGGCTGTCCTTTACCTCCTCGCCACCCGTCCCGACATCAGGGACAACCTCTAACAACGGAGATCGCCGATGTCCTCCCTTCTTATCAAAAACGCCCGCTATCTGGGCGACTCCGTGGATCTGCTCGTCGCCGACGGCAAGGTGCAGTCCCTCAGCCCTTCCATTGATGCTCCCGCCGACGCCGAAGTCGTGGACGCCGCTGGGAAAATCCTGTTTCCGAGCTTCATTGACGTGCATACCCACCTGCGCGAGCCCGGCTATGAATGGAAGGAAACCGTAGCCACGGGCCTCAGCGCCGCCGCGCACGGCGGGTTCGGGGCCATCCTCTGCATGGCGAACACCGATCCGGTCAACGACGACGCCGCGGTAACGGAACAGATCCTTGAATCCGCCCGCCGCTCGTGGCCCAACGGCCCCCGCGTCCATCCCATCGGGGCGGCCACCGTCGGCCTCAAAGGAGAGGAACTCACCCGCATGTCCGAACTCAAGGACGCCGGATGCGTCGCCATCTCCAATGACGGACGCCCGGTAGGCAATACCGAAATCTTCCGCCGGATGCTGGAATACGCCGCCGATCTCGATCTCATCGTCATCGACCACTGCGAAGATCCCTATCTTGCCGCCAAGTCGCACATGAACGAAGGCGTGACCAGCGGCGTCCTCGGCATCAAAGGCCAGCCCGACGTGGCCGAAACCATTCAGGCTTCGCGCAGCATCCTGCTGGCTGAGTATCTCGGCGTGCCCGTGCACATCGCGCACGTTTCCGCCAAGCGCACGGTGGACATCATCGCATGGGGCAAATCGCGCGGCGTCAAGGTGACCGCCGAGACGACCCCGCACTACCTGACGCTCGACGATACCGCCGTGAACGGCTACAACACGCTCGCCAAGGTAAACCCGCCGCTGCGTACGCCCGCCGACGTCGCCGCCATGCGCGAAGCCGTGAAGACCGGCGTCATCGACATGCTTGCCACCGACCACGCCCCGCACGCCGCGCACGAAAAGGAAACGCCCTTTGACGAAGCGCCCAACGGCTTCACGGGCATGGATCTCGCCCTGACCATCACCTACGGGCTTGTCCGCGAAGGCGTGCTGACCGAAGCCGACCTCATCCGTCTCTGGGCCACGGAGCCCGGCCGCGTGTTCAACCTGCCGGTCAACACCTTCGAGCCCGGCGCGCCCGCTGACTTCTTCCTTTTCGATCCCGACCTCGAATGGCAGGTTACGCCCGAAGCCCTCTACTCCAAGAGCCACAATACCCCGTGGCTCGGCCAGACCCTCAAGGGCCGCGTCGCCGCCCACTGGATCGGCGGCGTGAAGATTGTGTAGGGAAAGTGGATATTGGGGAAGGGAGGGAAAACTTTTCTGAAGAAAAGCTTTTCCCTCCCTTCCCCAAACCCCATCCCTCCCTTTCCAAAGACTTTTGACGTTATCGAATCCCTGTTCGACGCTTTCCCCATAAACAAGAAGGCTGTATCATGGCATGTGGTTGCTTCACCTCCACAGCGCTGTGAAAAATACAGCCTTTTTATCCGGTTTTCCCCTTGTCTAGATCTATGGCTGAGGCATTTTGCTGGTTATTCCTTTGGAACTTCGAGAAAAAACATCCACCGTTTTCTATGACACAGCCAAATCCAAAAGGCTGTGTCACAGAAAACGCTGATGCTTTTTAAAGTGCCAAAAGGATAATCAGCAAGGCTGTGCTTAATTTTACGGTTGATGATTTTGTCAATGAAAAATCAACAGATAAAAGATCGTTCCACGTCTGGTGATGTGGGCCTCTCTCATTTTTTGTTCATTCCATGAAATCCAGTTTTGGAGAATTGTTGCGAGACCTCCAAATAATTTCCAAAAAACTCTTCCTTTCCAGTTGGAATCTTGTATCAACCACAAACTTAAACACAGCCATCAGCAAAGCTTCTCAGCCATGAAACCCATCAACGGAAAACCGGGATAAAAAGGCTGGAGTTCCGTTATTCTCTGAAGATGAAACAATCATATCCCATAACGGAGTCACGAAAAAAGCCGCCTGAACCGAATATGTTCAGGCGGCTTTCCTTATGATAACGTGAACGGCGGTCAGCAAAAAACTTTTCGCAGTCCACCTCCCGTTTTCCACCTTTTGCCGGAACGAACTCCTGTCGCGCGGCCTCCCCACCAGTCGAAAATCTTTGGAAGGGGTGGGGGTGGTTTGGAGGGGGCGGGGAAACCTTTCTCTAGAAAGGTTTCCCCGCCCCCTCCAATCTTCTTCCCTATCCTCTCCCCTTCCCGCCTACTGTAAAATCTTCTCTTCCGGGCCGGGGCCTTCGACGGGGTTGGAGAGGGTGCCGATGCCTTCGATGGACACCTGCACGACGTCATCCGCCTGAATAGGCGAAATGCCGGGCGGCGTCCCCGTAAGGATGACGTCTCCGGGCATCAGCGTCATGACGCGGGAAAGGAAGCAGAGCAAATCCAGAGGACGGAAAATCATGTCCCCGGTATTCGCGGATTGGCGGGTTTCGCCGTTCACAAGGCAGCGGATGGAAAGATCGTTGATGTCCTCAAGCTCGGTCTCAACCCACGGGCCGATGGGACAAAACGTATCGTAGGACTTGCAGTGCCCGATGAGCGGATCGGCCTTCTGCACCTCGCGGGCCGTCACATCGTTGGCGCAGGTGAACCCGAACAGGCTCCCCTCCGCCTCCTCCGGCGTCAGGTTGCGGCATACCTTGCCTACGACCATCGCCAGCTCCGCCTCATGCTCGATGCGGCCCATGCCCGAAGGCAATACGATCGGTTCGCCGTTGCCGATAATGCTGCTCGGCGGCTTAAGGAAAAAACTCGGCATGTTGGGCAGGGGATACCCAAGCTCCTCAGCGTGCGCCTTGTAGTTGAGCCCGACACAAATGACCTTGGAAGGCGTTACCAAAGGAAGCACCTTCGCCTCGGAAAGCGGGATGGGTTCCATGTGCCCCGGCTGTTTGTGCAGACGGAAGACCAGTCCGTCTTCAAGAACGCCGTAATACGCTGTGCCGCCGTGTTCGACCCGTATGATCCGCATGGAACGCTCCTTGTTTGCCTTGTAAAACTGGCCCCAAGATACGCCAGCGCACGCCCGAACGCAATGAAACGGGGTTGCGCCGGATGCCGGGATGCCTTATTCCTTCCCGAACCCCTCAACATTCCCGCGTTTACCGCGACACATGGAGCATCTCCCGATGGCGCAAGGCACTTTCCATATCATCACGTTTGGCTGCCAGATGAACGTCAACGACTCGTTTTGGCTCGCCAGATCCCTGCAACGCCGGGGTTTCGTCGAATCGCCCCTTGAAAAGGCGGAAATCGTCATCCTCAACACCTGCTCGGTGCGCGACAAACCGGAACAAAAAGTCTATGCCGCGCTTGGGCGCATCAAATATGAAACCCGCCGCGTGCCCGGCTCGTTTGCCGTGGTCGCAGGATGCGTGGCCCAGCAGATCGGCGCGGGCTTCTTCGGGCGTTTCCCGCAAGTGCGGCTGGTCGTGGGCGGCGACGGCCTCGCCACGGCTCCCGAAGCCATCGAACGGCTGTATCGCGATCCTTCCCTGCGCCTGAACCTCACCGACTTTTCCGAAATCTACCCGGAACGCGATCCCGCCCTGCCCGCGCAAGGCGAAGGCGAGATCCCGCCGGTGGCTTTCGTCAACATCATGCAGGGCTGCGACAACTTCTGTACCTACTGCATCGTCCCCTTCACGCGGGGCCGCCAGAAATCCCGCGACGCCGGGGCCATCCTTGACGAATGCCGGGCGCTCATCGACAGCGGCGCGAAGGAAATCACCCTGCTCGGCCAGAATGTGAACTCCTACGGCCTCGATAAGCACGCTTCCGGCGGCACGTCGTTCGCGCAGCTTCTACGCCGGGTATCGGAGCTGCCCGGCCTCGCCCGGCTGCGTTTCGTGACCCCGCATCCTAAAGATCTCTCCCCGGAGGTCATCGCCATGTTCGGGGAAGTGCCGAACCTCTGCCCGCGCCTGCACTTGCCGCTCCAAGCCGGATCGGATCGCGTGCTGGCCCGCATGAACCGCAAGTATGACATGGCCCGCTACATGGCGCTTGTGGAAGGGCTCCGCGCCGCACGCCCCGACATCGCCCTGTCCACGGATCTCATCGTCGGCTTTCCCGGCGAAACGGAAGGGCAATTTCAAGAAACGCTGGACGCCGTGCGTGCGGTCAACTTCATGTCGAGCTTCTCCTTCTGCTATTCCGACCGCCCCGGAACCGCCGCCAGCCGCCACACCGACAAGGTCGAGCCCGCCGAAAAGCTGCGCCGCCTCGAACGCCTTCAGGCCTTGCAGGAGGAGCTTTCCGCTGAATGGCTCAAGGCCCGCGTGGGCTGTGAAACGGATATCCTGCTCGAAGGGATCAGCCGCAAGCAGGACGGCGAAGACGCCGACAGGGAAAGCTGGCAGGGGCGCGACCCATGGGGCGACGCCGTCAACGTCTCCTTGCCTACCGGAACCGGCAAACCCGGCCTCATCGTGCCCGTCGCCATTGTAACCGCAAAGAAACATTCTTTGGTAGGCAAAGCCAAAGGATAACCCCTTGAAAGGAAGGAGGGAAATGTTCCCCAGAAATCTTTTCCCTCCCTTCCCTCAAGCAGGCTGTGCGGCCTCTCCCCTTCCAATGTATCGTATGTATTGCCCCAGCGTTTCCCGGAACCGGCTTTCTTTGGCAAGGGATACCCTTCAAAGTGCAATCCCCTAAAGCGGAAGGAGCACCATGTTCGACTTCCATATCCATGTGAACTGTTCGGGCGGGCGGGACGGGCTGCTGCCCTCGGAAGCCATGCGTCTGGCGAAATGCGCGGGGTTCCGGGCCGTCGGCCTGATCGTCCGGGCCGATACCTCGACCCTGCCGCTTCTGCTTCCCTCGCTCAAAACGCTGGTGAAAACCTGCTCCCTGTACGCGGGCATCGAAGCTTTCGCCGGGGTGGAGCTGGTGCATGTCCCCCCCGCCCTCCTGCCTGATGCCGTTGAACAGGCGCGGGATCAAGGTGCCGCACTGGTTCTTGCGCACGGCGAAAGCATCCCCCGCCAGCTTGCCGATGTGGTGGAGACGGGAACGAACCTCGCCGCCATCAATGCGGGCGTGGATATTTTGGCCCATCCCGGCCTGATTACGGTGGAGGATGCCCAGCTCGCCGCCGAGAAAGGCGTGTTGCTGGAATTGAACACGGCCCCCCGGCACTGCCTCGCCAATGGGCATATCGTCCGCATGGCCGAACGCTTCGGCTGCGAACTGCTGCTTAACTCCGACGCTTCCGGTTCAGCCGACTTTGAATCCCCCGACGTCACGCAGGCACTGCGCAAGGCCGCCGCCCTCGGTGCGGGCCTTGATGCCGAAGGGCTTTCGCGCCTCCATGTGACCGAAAGGAAACTTGTGCAGAAGCTGCTGCGCCCATAAAACAGGTGCTTTAATGTAAAAACATTGGGGAGGGGGAGGAGGAACTTTCTGGAGAAGGGGCCCCCACGTTCCTCCTCCCTCTCCCCTCCCCCACTTCTCTTCAAAGACTTTCGGCCTTATCGGATCCCTGCTGCCCGTTTTTCCCGGAAAACGCAGGCCGCGATAAGCTCAGGCAAGAACCTTTCCGACAAAAAAACGGCACAACGGAACTTCCGCCGCGCCGCCTCCCCACCAGTCAAAGTTTTTGCGGGTGGGGGTCCGGGGGAGGGAGCTTTTTTTAAAAAGCTCCCTCCCCCGTGCCTTTCTCCCAAACGCTACCGTCCCAAATGATGCCACGCGGAACGGACGGTGTTCTTCATGAGCATGGCGATGGTCATAGGCCCCACGCCGCCGGGCACGGGGGTAATCTTCCCGGCCACCTTGCTGGCCTCGGCAAAATCCACATCCCCGGAAAGAATGGGCTTGCCCGTCTTCTCGTTGAAGCCCACCCGGTTGACGCCCACGTCGATGACCGTCGCGCCGGGCTTGATCCAGTCCGGCTTCACCAGACCGGGAACGCCGGCCGCGACGATCAGGATGTCGGCCCGGCGGCAATGCCCCGCCAAGTCTTGGGTGCGGGTGTGAACCATCGTTACCGTGGCGTTGGCGCCGGGCCCCTTCTGGCCAAGCATAATGGAAATGGGCTTGCCGACGATGTTGGAACGGCCAACGACCACGACTTCGGCCCCGGCCATCTCGACGCCGGAGCGCACCAGCATCTCCTGAATCCCAGCAGGCGTGCAGGGCAGGAAACGCACCGCATCGCCGCCGATAACCATACGGCCCAGATTGACGGGATGGAACCCGTCGACGTCCTTGTCCGGGTCGATGGCGTAAATGATCTTGTTTTCGTCGATATGCTTGGGGAGCGGAAGCTGGACAAGGATGCCGTGGATGGACGGGTCCCGGTTGTACTTGTCGATCAGCGCGAGAAGCGCCTCTTCGCTGATGTCCGCGGGCTGGTTGTCCTGAACCTCATGAAAGCCGAGCGACAGCGCGGTCTTCACCTTCAAGGTCACATAACTGATCGAAGCCGGGTTTTCCCCGACCAAAATGGTCACAAGGCCCGGAACCGTGCCGTGCTTTTCCCGAATGGCCTCAACTTCCTGACGCAGTTCGTCAAGAATCGCCGCCCTCATCTCCGTGCCGCTGATGATGTCCGCCATGTGCTGTCCTTGGGTCAGAGTGTCCGTCAGGCCCTATTGCGCGGCCTGTTCCTTCTTTTTCGCGAGATACTCGGTCTGGAACGTACACATCCGCAGGGCGTTGCGGTATTCCCCATTGCTGAAGAACTCGTGCTTCAATTCCCCTTCCACCTCGAATCCGAGCTTCTTATAAACGTGGATGGCCTTTTTGTTTTCCGTATCCACGATAAGGTACAGTTTATAGAGGTTGAGCACCGTAAACGCATAGTCCATGACAAGCAGGACGGCCTTCGCCGCGTAGCCGAGCCCTTGGTGCGCGGGGGCGATGATGATCTGGAATTCGGCCCTGCGGTGGATGTAATCGATCTCGACAAGCTCGACCAGGCCGACCTTGGCCTTATCGTGCTCGACGATGAAACGGCGCTCGCTCTGATCGTGGATGTGCTTGTCATACAGATCCGTCAGTTCCACAAACGCCTCATACGGCTCCTCAAACCAGTAGCGCATCACACTGGCATTGTTGTCCAGCTGATGGATAAACGGCAGATCCTCCCGCTCCAGCGGGCGCAATCGAATTGTTGGGTCAACGGCCATAATTTGCCCGGAAAATGAATTCCTGAGTGAAAGATGAGTGAACTCCGCAGCGCCCGCCCCTTTCGGCGGCACCCGGAATGCCTCTCATATAGAATCAGGAAGGGAAAAAGCAAGCTTACCGACAGGTCACAACAAAAAAAATGAGTGAAACCCCATCCGCAGCGCGCCGCGCCATCCGAAAGGAATCTGAGAGGAAAAGGCTTTGAAAGACGGAGGGAAAGAAAAGGAGGGGCGCCTTTCCAGATGACGCCCCTCCCGCTGTTGTTCAAATCAGAAAATGCCCTTCACCCTGCCGGTCTCGACGTCCACGTCGACCCTGCGGAAAGAGGGATTGGAGCCCGTTCCGGGCATGAGCGTGATGGAGCCGGAAACCGGCACCACAAACCCCGCACCGCCAAAGATGAGCACGTCGCGGATACGCAGCCTCCACCCCTTGGGAGCGCCCTTCACGCCCGGATCGTCGGACAGGGACAGGTGCGTCTTCACCATGCACAGGCCAAGCTCATTGGCGTCGCCGCGCTTCTGGATGTCGGCCAGCTTGCGGGAGGCTTCGGCGGAAAAGTCCACGCCGTCCGCGCCGTACACGTCGCGGGCCACCAGCTCGATACGTTCCTTGAACGGCATGTCCCACGAGTACAGCGGTTTGAATTCGGCCTTGTCGTTGCAGGCGTCCATGACGGCATCAGCCAGCTCCAGCGCGCCTTCGCCGCCGTGTTCCCAGTGCGTGGACAGGGCCACGCGCGCCCCGGCCGCTTCGCACAGCTCACGGACTTTGGCGATTTCCGCCTTGGTGTCGGTCACAAAAGCGTTGATGCACACCACGGGCGACACACCGGAACGTTTCACCGTCTCGATATGGTGCAGCAGGTTGCAGCAGCCCGCCTCCACGAACCCCACGTTCTCGGTACGGTATTCCTCAGGCAACGGGCGTCCCGGCACGGGCACGGGCGCACCGCCGTGGCTCTTGAGCGCGCGGATGGTCGCCACGACCACGGCGGCATCCGGGGTGAGGCCGCTGTAGTGGCACTTGAGGTTCCAGAATTTCTCATACCCGATGTCCGCGCCGAAACCGGACTCCGTAACATGGTATTCATTCAGCTTGAGGCCGATGCGGTCGGCAATGACCGAACTCTGCCCGATGGCGATGTTGGCGAACGGCCCGGCATGGACGAACACGGGCTGGCCTTCGATGGTCTGGATGAGGTTCGGGTTGATGGCTTCCACCATCCACGCGGTCATCGCGCCGTCCACTTCGAGATCGGCGGTGGTCACGGGCTTGCCGTCACGGTCGTAGGCCACGATGATCTTGCCCATGCGCTGCCGGAGGTCTTTCAAATCCTTGGCGATGGCGAGGATGGCCATGACTTCGGAAGACACGGCGATGTCGAAACGGGAACGCATCATGAACCCGTCAGAACGCCCGTTGGTGCCGTCCATGCCGATGATGATGTTGCGCAGGGACTGGCAGCAGAAGTCCATGACCCAGCCCATGTTTACATTGGTGGGGTCGATGTTCAGGCGGGGCATCCCCGACAGCTTGAGCAGCTTTTCATCGTTGTAGTTCCGCTCGTGCTGCATACGGGAGGTCAACGCCACCATAGCGAGGTTGTGGGCGTTCATCACGGCGTTGATGTCGCCGGTAAAGCCCAAGGAATATTGCGTCAAAGGGATGCACTGGGAAAGCCCGCCGCCCGCGGCCGAGCCCTTCACACCCATCGTGGGGCCGCCCGAAGGCTGGCGGATGGCGGCGGAAGCGCGCTTGTTGCGGCGTCCGAGGCCCTGCACGAGGCCGATGGTGGTCGTGGATTTGCCTTCGCCGAGGGGCGTGGGCGTAATGGCGGTCACATCAATATATTTGCCGTTGGGCTTGTCGCCGAGGCGCTCAAGCACGGCCCGGTAATCGACCTTGCCCATCACATGGCCGTAAGGCAGGAGCTCTTTATCAAGGAGGCCCATATCACGACCAAGCTGCTGCACGGTTTTCATACCGGTTTCGGCATCCTGAGCGATTTCCCAGTCAGCATGTTTTTTCGGATCGAGCACCATGAGTGCCTCCTTTTTCTTTTAATAAGAAAATCAAAAAAAGTCTGTCGGCATCGACAAGATTGACTCCCCATATAACCTTTTCCGAAAATTTTCCAGCGGAATTTTTATACGGTCGCCATATTTCCCTAAAGGGGCCGGGGCGGAACCGCCGGCCGCCGCCAAACTTTTTGCTTGCTAACAGCGGGTAAGGGCTGGCAAAAGAGACTGACGGAATGTTTCCGTCCGGTTCCCCCGCCGCCGAGCCCTATTGGGGGAATGCCAAAGACTTGCCGAGAGAGGTATCTGTGAGCAAAATCGTTGTTTCGGTCATCGGTCTGGATTGCCCCGGCGTCGTTTATGCCGTGTCCAGCACCCTTTCGGCCCTTGAATGCAATATCGAAGAAGTGAGCCAGACTATCCTCAAGAACCAGTTTGCAGCCATTTTCGTGGCCAACAAACAGGAAAGCCTGGACAACGGCACCATCCACACCCAGCTTTCCAAAGCCATTGAAGCCCGCGGGATGCACCTTTCGGTCACGATCCGCGATTTTGAGGAAGGCGATACGTCCGGTTCCGCCGAGAGCGAACCTTTCGTCGTGACCGTGGACGGCGAAGACCGTTTTGAAATCATTGCCGCGTTCTCCAAAATTTTTGCGGATCAGAAGGTGAACATCGAAAACCTCAAGGCCCTCATGCCTGAGGAGGAAAAGCGCGCCTTGCTGGTATTCGAGATCTCCCTGCCGATGGAAATCGACCGCAACGCCCTGCGCCGCACCCTCAAGGACAAAGCCCGCACCCTGGGCCTCCAGCTCAGCATGCAGCACCGCGACATCTTCGAGGCCCTGCACCGCGTACAGCCGGTTTAGCGGCCATACGGGGCCCCGAAGCCAACGGCAACCTCTCCCCTTCCCGCAGGTTCCCCCCAAGGCGGCGGGGAGGCTCCATCCGTGCCAAAAACAAACTTCCCGGAGGAAGTTTCCATGCTTACAGATCGTGAAGTCCTCAGCACCCTGAACATGCTGCGCAACGAGCACCTTGATGTGCGTACCGTGACGCTCGGCATCAGCCTTTTCGACTGCGCCAGCCACGATTTCGACGTGTTCGCCTACCGGGTGCGCGCCAAGATCGCCAAATACGCCGCCAAACTCGTCGCCACCTGCAACGAGGTGGGGGACAAGTTCGGCATCCCCGTCGTCAACAAGCGCATCAGCGTCAGCCCCATCGGGGTGGTGGGCGCGTCCTTCTCCCGCGATCAGATGGTACGGGCCTGCCAAGTGCTCGACGAGTCCGCCAAGGACGCGGGCGTCGATTTCCTCGGCGGCTTCGGCGCGCTGGTGGAAAAAGGCATCACGCCCGGCGAGCGCAACCTTATCGACGCGCTGCCGGAAGCCCTTGCCACCACGGATCGCATCTGTTCCTCCATCAACGTGGCCTCGACGCGATCCGGCATCAATATGGATGCCGTGGCCCTGCTCGGCCAGCGCATCCTTGACGTCGCCGAAGCCACCCGCGACCGTGACGGCCTCGGCTGCGCCAAGCTGGTGGTGTTCGCCAACATCCCGCAGGACGTGCCTTTCATGGCGGGCGCGTACCTCGGCGTGGGCGAGCCCGACGTGGTGATCAACGTGGGCGTTTCCGGGCCCGGCGTGGTCAAGAAAGCCATCGACCGCGCGATGGAAAACCACAAGCCCGGCGAATTCACGCTCGGCGAGGTAGCCGAAGTCATCAAGCGCACGGCCTATAAGGTAACGCGCGTCGGTGAAATCATCGGCAAGGAAGTGGCGCAGCGCCTCGACCTGCCCTTCGGCGTCGCGGACCTGTCCCTTGCCCCGACGCCCGCCGTGGGGGACTCCGTAGGCGAAATCTTCCAGAGCGTGGGCCTGTCCTCCATCGGCGCGCCCGGAACCACCGCCGTGCTCGCCATGCTCAACGACGCCGTCAAAAAGGGCGGCGCGTTCGCCTCTTCCCATGTGGGCGGCTTGTCCGGCGCGTTCATCCCGGTTTCCGAGGACTCCAGCATTGAGGCGGCCACCCGTTCCGGCGCGCTGTCCCTCGAAAAGCTCGAAGCCATGACCAGCGTGTGCTCCGTCGGCCTCGACATGATCGCCATCCCCGGCGACACGCCCGCCGCCACCATTTCCGGCATCATCGCCGACGAAATGGCTATCGGCATGATCAACTCCAAGACCACCGC
The DNA here is from genome assembly GCF_057864385.1 of Bilophila sp. Classification (NCBI taxonomy): domain Bacteria; kingdom Pseudomonadati; phylum Thermodesulfobacteriota; class Desulfovibrionia; order Desulfovibrionales; family Desulfovibrionaceae; genus Bilophila; species Bilophila sp. The sequence continues at coordinate 18,466 of NZ_DBMAFI010000058.1, forward strand.
CGTGCGCGTCATCCCCGTACCCGGCAAGGGCGTCGGCGAAAAGGCCTGCTTCGGCGGGCTGCTCGGCGAGGCCGACATCATCCCCGTGCCCGGCGGCGACGCCAGCTCCTTCATCAGCCTCGGCGGGCGCATACCCGCACCGATCCACAGCTTGAAGAACTAAGGGGAATTGGGGAAGGGAGGGGGAACCTTTCTGGAGAAAGGTTCCCCCTCCCTTCCCCAAACCCCATCCCTCCCCTTCCCAAGACTTTCATCTGTGCAGCCGCCCGCCGCATTGGTTCCCGGCTATAGTAAAAGGCTGTATCATAGAAAATAGCTGATGCTTTTTCCTTAAAATTTCAAAGGAATTACCAGGAAAAATGCCTTAGCCGGGGATTCCGCCAAGGGGAAAGCTGGAGAAAAAGGCTGTATGTTCACCGTCCGGCTTCCGAGGATTCCAGCAGTGGGGCGGCCATCCGTTCCGGCGCGCTGTCCCTTGAAAAGCTCAAAGCTATGACCGGCGGATCCCGTCGGCCTCGACATGATCGCCATCCCCGGCGACACGTCCGCCGCCACCATTTCCGGCATCATCACTGTAGAGATGAAACAACAGGATACTATGACAGAGCCTAGGCCGTGTCGTCATTTTATATATAACTATATTAAATCATTAAAAATAATATTTTATTGTTTAAAATAGTTAAATAGTATCAATATATTATATTTAATTGACGACACGACCTAGTGAAAAATGCCGATCCTCACGAAGCTGTTTGGATTTACGGGATTCTTTTAGCTTTGTGTCTCCTTGCTTTTCCTGAGAAAGCCCCAAATATTTTCAGAGCTGCACTCTCCTCATTAGGCCGTGTCATCATTCAATATATAATTATTTAAAATTATTAAAATAATATTTTGTAACTTAAAAACAGATCAATAATTTCAATATATTATATAATCAATGACCCCGCCTAGAGCAGATTAACTTTAAAGGCTGTGTTATAGAAAATGGTTGATGCTTTTTTCCTTGAAACTCCAAAGGGATAACCGGAAAAAAACCTTAGCCGTGAATCCCGCCAAAGGGAAAACTGGAAAAAGGCTCTATTTTTCACCGCACTGTAGAGATGAAACAACCACATACTATAGCAGAACCACGTTAAAAATTTACAATAGTAAAGGGTAAGGCACGCCCGATCCGGGATTGAACAGCACAAATGCATTGCGCTTATGCCTTCGCAGCGACCGCCTGCTTCCCGCAGTCGGAAGAACATTTCCAACGTGAAAACGCCCTAACAAAGACGGCCTCCCTCCATTCCCCCAAAAGCATGAACAGGGATTCTATAACGTCAAAAGTCTTTGAAGAGAGGGGGATGGGGGTTCGGGG
>NZ_DBMAFI010000059.1:0-19547 GCF_057864385.1 Bilophila sp.
GAGGAAGAAGCCCTTCTTCAGAAGGGTTCTTCCTCCCCCTCCCCAATATTCTCCCCCTACGGCAGCATTGCCAGCGGGACGCGGTAAACCCAGTCGCCGGGATCCTTGGAGCCGAAGCTCTCCCAGTTGCTGACGTCGCGGTCGTACTCTTCGTAACGGGCGACGCGGGACTTGAGGCGGTTGATGAAAGCTGTCTGCTCCCCGACGCTCATGCGGTACCAGTCGTCCTCGGAAAGCAGCATGATGTCGCTCTTGTAGGGCAGATCGTCGAGGAATTCGCCGAGTACGCCCATATCGCGGAGGTTCGCGCCGGGCTTCTGGGAGAAGGCGGCGGGATCGCGGGCAAGCTGCGCCGAGGCGGACAGGATGCCCTGGAAGAAGTCCCGCGAGTCGGTCTTGCGGGTCCGCTCCGCGTTGTCGATGATGATCTTGAGCTGGCGCTGCAAATCGCTGAGCTGGTTCTTGGTCAGCAGGACGGCGACCGAAACGGCGCTGACGGGCTTTCCGGCGCTGAGGGCGTCGAGATCCGCGTCGGCAATCCATGAGGTCACGACTTCCGGCGCGCGGGTCCCCTGCTTTTTGCCGAGATACTCAAGCTGCATGGCATAGCCGAGTTCCTCGCCGATCTGTTTGGCGCGTTCTTCCGGCGATTGGGCGGGCGCTTCCTGCGGCTTTACCGGGGCCTTCCCGGCAAGGGCCTGCTTCACGCTCGAAACCAGCGCGGAGGACAGGCCCGTGGCGGCCTTGGCGAAAGAGGCGCTGCCCTTGGCGGCATCCGTGGCCTGAATCGGGATGTACGCGCTTTTCCCGCCGGGCACGGAGGACAGCGTGGCGTAGGCTTTGGCGGCGTAGTCGATGTTGCCCTTTCCGGCGGGCGTGCGGACGTGCGCCACCACCAGCCGGATGTTGCGGGAGGCCGCAAGGTCGGCCAGTTCCTGCACGTCGAGGCTTGTGGAGGCGTTGGCGTCGCTCAGGGGCAGCGGCCCGGCGTCCGTGATCAGGAGCAGCACGCGGTTGGCGTAAGGCTGCCAGTTCAGCTCATCAAGCGCGGCCTTGACCCCGGCGAGGGAATCCTCGTTGAAGGAGTGGCTGGATGCCTTGGCCTCCTCAAGCCCGCTGAGGGCCTTTTCCAGTTCGCCGCGTTTGGTGGCGTCGCGGAAATCGCTGACGACCTTGGTAACGTATTCGAGCTTTGGCGACGCCTTCGTGCTGTTGCGGAAGGCCACGATGCCGAAGGAAACCTTGTCGTCCAGCTTGTCCTTGGCGACGGAGTCGAAAATGGCCCGCACCACGTTGAGGCTCTGGTCGATGTAGGGTTTCATGGAGATGGTCGTGTCGATGACCATTGCGATGCCCGTGCGCGGGACGCCGTCGTCCTTGGCGTCTTTTGGGGCGTTGGCGTCAGGCTTGTCCCCGGCGCTGCCGGGATCGATGGAGGCTACCTCAAGGAGCTTCGTCCCCTCGAACGGCGTGTCCACCTTCAGGATGGGCATCAGGTAGAAGCGGCTGCGCGAGACGGCACCCTGCGCGTCGTCGGGCTCCACGGCGAGGATGGGCAGATCCGCCGGGGCGTTGCCCTGCTGCGCGGCCTTGGCTTCGGCGCGGAGTTTTGAAAGCCTGCCCGGCAGGTCTTCCGCCTGGCAGACATCCATGATGGCCTTGTGATCCTTAAAGAACAGGACGGGCTGGCGCTGTGAGCGGTCGGTGAAAAGCAGGGTAAGGGCCTGGTTCCATACTGTGGTGTCCGCGGCCTTTATCCAGCCGTCGGGCTTTGTGGTGGACGCGCCGACCTCAAGCCAGTTTCCGTCGCGGGTGTACACATAAAAGACGCTGAACGGGCGCACGGCCTTTTGGATGACCGTGGAGCCTTCCCCTTGCCCGGCGTACAGGCTCGTGCCGGGATGGGTGATCACCCGCTGGTACAGGGTTTTCTTGCCTTCCATCAGCAGCGGCGTGCGATCCGCCGCGTGTGGCGTCGGCGTCCAGCCCACGAGGAGCGTAAGCGCCGTCAGTATGGCGATGAGGATTCGTTTCATGGGGTTCTCCTGTCGGGATGGTGCCCTTGGAGGCTGAGGGATGACGCCTCAGCCAACGATGGGGCTTTTTACAATAACAGGCCGTTGACATTGAAGGGAATGAGGCGGCCTCGGAAACTTCCGCCAAGGCGAAGTCCGGCGCGCTCATGTGATCGCCATGCGCCCCGTTGAGGAACGCCTTTGGAAAGGATGGGGCGGTTCCGCGTCGGCAGGTTTGGGGAGGGAAAGGAAAAACCTTCCTTTAAAAAGGGCCTTCCTCCCCTCCCCAATATTCTCTCTCTCTCTCTCTCTCTCTCTCTACTTCAACGCATCCAGCCGCTGCTGGGCTTCGGCGGCTCCGGCTGCGAGGGCTTTCTTGTAGCAGTCGCCAGCCATGTCGGTGTCCTTTTGGATGGTCCCGCGCTGGGGCTGCTTCGGGGAATAGAAGTCGCCGAGCATGAGCAGGGCCTGCGCATTGCCCTTCTTGGCGAGCTCGTCGGCGATCAGGAATGCGCCGTCCTGCGCCTTGGGATCGTCGGCAGCGGCAAAAAGCTGCTGCGCGAGGGCCATAGCCGTGTCCGGCTCCACCTTGCGCTTGAGCGCATCGCGGGCGACCTGCAACCCCTTGGGGCCCTTGATGTCATCGGGGGCGTATTTCACGGGCGCTTCCTGGCCCGGAGGCAGATCCGCCGCCTCATGCTTCAGGACTTCGGCGGGCCTTTCCTCCAGCGTCGTATCCGTTTTGGGCAGGACGCGCGTGTAGATGAAGTATCCGGCCCCGGCAAGCAGAATGACCGTGAGGATGGCAAAGATGATGTTCAGGATAAGCCCCTTGCAGCTTTTGGGGCGTTCCTTCAGGTTCAGCAGTTCGCTGGCAGGGACCGCCGAGGCGGGAGCCCCATCAAAGGAGAGCGATGTGGGTGCCGGGCCGGTTTCCATTTCAGGCATAGGCAGGGGCTCGCGTCCTGCGGAAGGCGCGGCTTTTGGGGCAAGCTCCAGATCGGGCAGGAGGCTGGGATCGCGCGAATAGACGATCCGGTTGATGCTGAGGCCGCCCTGCCACACATGCTCGGCGTCCGTGAACAGCACCACCTGATAAATGGCCTGTAGTTCAAGGCTGTCCACAACGGCGGGGCCTACCGACAGGCTCAGGATTTCGCCCGAGGGGGCGACGGCGTCGGGCACGAGATGGGCGTCGCCGGGCTGCCAGCCGTTGGGACCGAGGCTCATGCCGTTGGACGGATCCTTGATCATGTAGAGAAGCGTGTTGGGAGCCGCCGAAAAACCGGGGCAGGAGGCCAGAATGAGGCCGTAGCCCGGCCCCTTGGTCTTGTCAGGTTCGAAACGGAGTGCACAGCGAAGCGTCATGTCAGTTGTCCTGCGTGAAAACGGAAGGGTTCAGGTTGTTGATGAGTTGTCCGAGGCGGGCGTTCTGCTCCGGATCGAAGGCCTGCCCGCCTTCATAGTCGGCGTTGCCTTCGATGAGGTGTATGAGCGCCGCCAGCCAATCGGTATAGTATTGCCTGTCAAAGGCAAGGGGTTCGGCGGCAAGGGCGGGATACCCTTCCGGATCGGGCCGCTGCCTGAAGAGGGTACGGGTGCGCCCGGCAAGCTGTATGGTGCGCTTGGCCTCGGAGACGGATGAGGGGTTGAAGCCCAGCCAGTCCACAAAGGCGCTGATGCAGTAGGCGGCCATGCTTGCCTGCCGCCAGATGAGCTTGTCGCGCCGGATATTGCGGTAGCCGGACACGTCGCGCACGGCCTGCGCCATGTCTTTTTCAAGGCCAAGGCGGGACATGCCCTGAATGAGCTCGTGGACAAGCTGCCCGAAATCTTCGGCTTCAAGGCCGAAGTACCGTTGGCGGACGGGATCGGCGGCGAGGGCGTTGAGCCGTTCGATCCACGCGCCGACGACGAGTTCCGCGAACGCGCCCGCCTCGTCCAGCGGCTGCGGGGCGGCTTCGGGCGTTTCGGCGGAGGCGGACACGAGCGGGGCCATGTCGCCGAACAGGTCGTCCATGATGTCCTGCGCGCTGGCGGCGCTGCCCATGCTCGGCTGCGGCGCGGGAGCCTGCCCGTTCCCGCGCATGAGCCGGTTTTCAACCTGATAATAGAGGGCGTACAGTTCATGATCCCGCATGAGCATGGCCCGGAGCAGCTCCCCGAACCGCTGGTTCTGGGCGGTCAGGGCGAGGCTGCGGGCAAGGCGCATGCCGAGCTGGCGCTGCTGTTCGCGCAGGGCGGCCTTGTCGTCGGTGCGGTGGAAGCGGCGCAGGTGCTCGACGAAGGGGCGCAGGTTGTCGGCCACGCGATCCGCAACTTGCCGCCGTTTGATCGCCGGATCGCATACCGGGCGCAGCCGGCGGCGCAGGAAGGCCACGCCGCCGTCGTTGAGGGTGAACGCGGCGTCCCATGCGGCTTCGGGATCGGCAAAGTGGCGGCGCACTTCGGGCGTATTCAGGAACTTGGCCTTCATGTCCGACACATAGGCTTCCTGTTCAGGACGGATGCCGGTTTCCCGCTCGCCGTCGAACGCAATGACCGCTTCCCAGCGGAATTTTGGGTTGCGGAGCCAGAAAGTATTGTTGAACGGCTGGTCGGGCGTCCACTGTTCGGGCCAGTCGTACTGTTTGCCGAAGAAATCGAGGAGCGAGGCGTGCAGGCGGTTTGACCAGCGGGTTTCGTCGTCCATCGCGCCTTTTTTCTTCTCAAATTCCATATCAAACTTGGTAAGCACGAGGAACAGCGTGGTGTGGCGGCCCCGCCTGAGTTCGGGCGTCTTTCCTGCCGCATCGGACACCCAGTCGTTGATGACGGCGGGCAGATCCTGCACTTCCTGATTGCTTGGGCCGATGCACAGGAGCATGCTGGTCAGCTCAAGATCGGTCTTGTAGCGCTCGAAGAGGTAGGCCACCTTGCCGCGCAGGAAGAACTGGCGGATTTGATCGGGCTTGGCGAGTTCGCGGGCCACGTCGTCGGTCTTGAGGCGCGAGCGGTAGCCGGGGAAGTCGAGCAGGTCGGTATATTCAAAGAAATCGTCCGGCTTGTGGCGCATGGTGATGGACAGCTCCGCCGTGAGCGCGGCGGCTTCGGCCCGGCCCGCCGTAACCCGGCGTCCGTCCTTCGTGACCAGTTCGAGGCTGTCCGCGCCCTCCGCCTCTCCGAGGCCGCGCAGCGTTTCCACGTCGATGATGCTGGTTTCGCGGGGGAGCAGGGCTTCCTTGCCGCAAAACGCCTCATCGGGATAGCCGAGCGCGTCGAGCACCCCGCGCAGGTGCAGGTAGAGCCCCGTAAACGGTTTGGCCTCGTCCCACAGGATTTCAAACAGCGCGGCGCGATCTTCGGGCGCGAGGCGTCCGGCGGCGTGGATGGCCTTGGGCCAGTACAGGTGCTCAAGCTTCTGGACGACGGCGGCGGCCCGGAAATTCCGGGAGACGTATTCCTTCAGGTCGATCATGTCGTCTTCGCTGAAGGAGGCCCGCCACGGTTCGCCTTTGGCCTTTTTCGCCAGTTCGTCCACGCGGGCGGCGAGGGCGTCCTCGTCGGGCGGGGTGAGGTGGCGGCAGTCGGCGTAGTAGGTATTTGTCAGGATTTTGACGATATCCAATTCGGACAGCAGGCGCAGTTTCACGGGAAACATGGCCGGGGCTCCGCTCGGCGTCAGGGTGAAGCGCGTGACGAGGCCCGTGGACTCCTTGCCGCCCGCCGGGTTGATGTCCTGAATGAAATCGGCGGATTCGCCGCCGAGCGCCGCGAGCAGCGAGCCGTCGGCATCCTGCGCCAGCGCCGAGATGAGGTAGGACTTCCCGGACTGGCTTGGGCCGAACACGCCCACGCACATTTTCCGCGCGGCGGTGGCGGCCTCCTTGCGCAGGGCGCGGGCGAGCCGGTTGCTCTCGCGCAGGAGCGCCTCGCCGGAGGAGCCCGCGGCCTGCGGGTTTGCCCGGACCCATTCGTCAACGCCGGCGAGCGTTTTGATGCCCGCTTCGCACTGTTCGACAAGCTTTTGATCGTCTATGGTCATACGAGGAATGCCTCCCGGCGGGCTGGGGGAAATGATTTCCCCCAGACCCCCTCAGAGCGGCGGCACAGTGTTTCGTGCTGAAACGCTTCGCTTTTTCAGCACGAAACACAGTACCGCCGTTCCGAGCGAGTCAGTCGTGCCCCTTTTCATGTCGTGGAACGGCAAGAGGCCGCCCCTTGTTTTCTTCACGCGGAACCGGAGGCTTCCAGCAGGGAACAATCCGCTGCGGCTCCGGTTGTTTTTCATGCGAAACCGGGAAACTTCCACCAAGGAGTAGCCCGCCGCGGCTCCGCAACCGTTTCCCGACCCGTTTGCAAAAGTCTTTGGAAGGGATGGGGGAGGTCTGGAGGGGGCGGGGAGAACCTTTCTCCAGAAAGGTTTCCCCGCCCCCTCCGGTCTTCTGCCTTTCTACAAAATATTAAAAACGCCCGTGTCAATCCAATAGCCCTCGTCGGCGGGGAGGGTCTGGAGGCGGATTTCGAGGTCGCGGGGATTGACCGGGGTGCCGTCCACGGCTTCGATTTCGCTGACGGCGAGTTCCCCTTCGTCCCGTGACGCCGCGTCAGGCGCGTCCGCAAGATCCGCCACCGTGAAGGCGAGCTTCACCGTGTAGGGCAGACGGTTCCGGGCGTTGTTCCGTGCGGCGGGCGAGGCGAAATCCATCATGTAGAAGCGGGTGGTCGTCCAGCGTTCGGCCTCAATCTGCCGGAAGCCGATGGGGATCGGGCCGGAGAACTGGATGGCCTTGTGCAGCTCGCCGCCGGAGGGATTGTCCGTATCCGCCTCAAACCAGACCTGCGCCTGCCGGATCTGGCCGCCCGCGTCCATCGCGCCGATGAACCGGGCCGTGGACTTGAGGAACAGCGATCCCGTATCAAAGGAAAAGCCTTCAAGATGGCCCTCGGACAGGGCGCAGAGGATGGCACCGACCACCACGGTCGTCTTGGGGTCGGTGATCTCGCCCCGGTTGTCGGCAAAGGGGTACCAGCTTCCCACCCGGAAATCACGCATGGGGATGATGCGGTCCGCCGGGACGGGGAGCTTGGCGAAGAAGCTGGAAATGATCGCGTGCCATTTGGAAGGCCGCCCGGTGAGCAGGAGCAGGTCGCAGTTGTAGGCGTGGATGACCTCGCACAGGTTGGCGAGGATCTGGCCGAGCGTGTTGCGGATGGTCCTGTCGATGGCCCGTGGATCGATGCGCAGGGTTACATCCATGAGGCTGAACGGCTTTCCGGTCTGGCGCTCCACGGCCTCGTTGACGTACCGGATGAGCGCGGCGGAAGGCTGTTCCGGCAGGCCTTCCGTTTCGGGAGCCGCGGGATCGGATTCCTGCGGGGCGTGCTCAGGCCGGAAGAACGCGGACAGCTTGCGTTCCTGCACGCCGCCCACGAGCAGATCCGCCTGTTCGTAGCCTTCAAGCATCCGGGTGACGACCGGCCCGGCGATCTGGCGGGCGAACTGGGTGCGCAGGGCCCGGTTACGCTGCGAGCCGCCCACGGTATCCCGCCCGAAAAGCTGGCCGAGGAGGTTGCGGGGATCGGAAAGGCCCGTGGCCTGGCCGATGCAGGGCAGGACGTGCTGTTCGACGATCTCGCGGATCACGTCGTCGCCCGCGATGTTGAAGCCGTCGCGGAATGCCATGTGCGGCTTGATGCGGGCGGCGGTGGCTTCATCCCCGGTGACGGCGAAGGTGGTGATGCTCAGATCGATGGTCCCGCCGCCGATGTCCACGTTGGCGATGCGCAGGGACGGCCCATCCGCGTTACGCTTACGGCCCATGAGCGCGAAGAAGTGGCGGGCGTCGCCCTGAAACTTTTCGGTGATCTCGTTGTAGAGGTAGACGAGCTGGGTGCAGGTGGCTTCATCCCAGTTGCAACGGACTTCCGGGCTGACCCGGTAGTCCGGGCGGGTGTCCCGCATCCCCTGCTTGGTCGTGTACCACTGCCCCCAGCCGAGGGTTTCCCAGATCATGCGCACGGCCCACGTCACCCAGCGGCGGTATATCCGCTGTTCAGCAATGGGCATGGCGCTGGGCACGGTGAAGATGATCCGCTTGAGGCGGCGGGGCACGTCGGGCTGTTCGCGCTCGCCGCGCTGGGCCGGGGAATTGATGGTGGCGAGCGCGTGCATGATGATCTCGCTGAGGAGGAACATCATGGTCGAGCTGCGGGTGAAATGGGCCTCGAACGCCACTTCGGGCTGCTGGGTGCGCAGGATTTTGGGGCGCGGGGAGAGGCCCGGATCGTCGAAGCAGCACAGCGGCGTGCCTTCGCGGTTGATCTGCTGGATGAACACCCCCCGCGTGACGGGCGGCTCCAGCTCGGAGCCCGTGCCCCACGCGTTGAAGCGCCATTGCTGGGCGCGGGGGGATTCGTCCCACAGGTAGCGTTTTGGGCTGGACATGCCGGTATTGCCTTCCGCGCCCACGGAATGCTGGGCGAGCCGGGCGGCTTCGGGGCCGACGCGCACCACCGAAGGCCAGACAAAGGCCGGGGTGCTGCGGCCCGAACGGGCGCTCAGGCGCGGGTTGCCGAAGGTGGCTTCCGCGAACTCGATGCGCGTGGCGAAGGGGCCGGTATAGGTGCGGTCCGGCTGGCTCAGATCCCGGATCTGGAGCAGGTAGCTGTCGTTCAGGTTGGTCTGGCGCTGGGGGAGGGTTTCCACGAGCATCCCGGTGGAGCGGGAGTTGCCGAGATCGAGCACGAGATCCACATCCACGGGCGTCAGGTGGGCGGGATCGACCACGCGCACGGTGGGGACGGCCCCGCTTGCGGCGAGCGCCTCAAGGAGCGTCAGGTAGGTGGCGAGGTACTCCATGATGAACGGCGTATTCTCGCGCCATGCGGTCCGCCCGTTGTGGCGCGCGGTCTGGTGGGCATCGTAGATTTCGGCGATCCATTCATCGACCCACAGCGTATTGAGGAACCACGCGTTGTCGCGGCTTTTGGGCGAAAGGGCGAAACGGGCGTTCTCCGCCACGTCGTCGCCGCACAGGGCGAAATACTGGCCCGTGGGCTGCTCGCGTTCCTCAATGGCCGTATCGAACAGGAAGGTCAGGCGGTAGGCGCCGTCGGAATCCTCGCGGCTGACGTGCAGGCGCGCCCAGTTGCTCGGCCCCTTTTCGCATTTGAACGCGCCGTCCTTCCACTGCTCGTTGGAGAGCCGCAGGAAGGGCACGGGAACCCAGCGCCCCGTGAACGCTTCAAGCGCCCGGTTCGCGTCGATCTTGTAGTCGTAGTCGCCGGGCTGCCCGGTGTCGTCCAGCGGCACGGGGACGAGTTCCACCTGCCTGCGCGCGGAGGCTATGGCGGATTCCCCGGTTTGCGGGATTTCGCGGAAATACGCCCAGAACCTGCCGAGGCCCTTCGCGTCGAGGCGGCAATCCAGAAACTGCGGGCAGCCGCCCGGTATGATGCTCACTGCTGACGTGTAATTCATAGGGAGTCCTTCCAAATGGGGGCAAGGAGGGGAATCCTTCCGAGGAAAGCGGAACACCCTCCATCTTCCCCCTTGCCTTCCTCTCGAAACGTCGCCGCATTCCCTCCAAAGGCTTTCGGAAGCCGAAGGCGGGCAGAGCGGCACAAGAACATATCCGCGTGGCGTCCGTATCCCGGAGCCGCGCCGTAAAAGTTTCTCCTATGCGTCCCGGAATGGCAACCTGTTGCGCTGAGAAATGGGCGGCCCTTCATTCTTTGTGCCTCATCTCGTGACGTCTCAAAACGGGAACGACCTTTCGCGCAGCCTCCCCACCAGTTGAAAGTCTTGGGAGGGAGAGGGGTGGGGTTCGGGGAGGGGAGAGGGAACCCTTCTGAAGAAGGGCTTCCCTCTCCCCTCCCCGGTTTCCCTAATCCCTGAAAAACTTCGCGTTCCACGGGGAGTTGTCGCCCTTGTTGCGGCCGTAGCACATGGCGGCGTTGCCCGCGCCGGGGCTGCAGTCGATGCGGAGGCCGTTGAAGCTGCCCCGTGAATTGCGGCTGGTGGCGTCTCCGGTGTCGATGTGCAGCCTGCCGTTCCGCATCTGCGCGTCGGCCCGGCCCGTGTAGGTCTTGCCCTGGCGGTCGATGATGGTGATCTGCCCCTTGCCGTTCTTGCCGAAGCAGAAACGAACCTTGATCGGGTTGCCCCGCGTGTCCGAAAGCCCGGTACGGCAGTTCCAGCAGCCGTCGAGGAAGTCCATCGACTTGTCGTCCTTGTCCGGCAGCTTCATGGGATCGCCCTTCTTCGGGGTTTCCTTGGGTTCCGGCTTTGGCGCAGGCTGTTCCTTCTTGGGTTCGGGCTCCGGTTCCTCTTTGGGGATGGCGGTCAGATCGCCGAGCAGGTCGCCCAGATCCTTGGGCGGCTCGGCGGGCGTTTCCGCTTTGGGTTCCTCGACGGCGGGCGGTGCGGGGGGAGGGCAGGCTTCGGCGCGCTTCCGGGCCGCTTGGCGCAGGACTTCGAGTTCGGCGCGCAAAGCCGTCAAATCCGCTTCGGATGGGGCGGGGGCCGACGGCTGCACGGCGGGCTGCGGGGCCGGGGCTTCAACGGCGGGCGTCCTCGCGCACCCTGCGGGCAGGGGGAGGGGGGGAACCCACGGAAAGAGGAAGTGCAGGCCCCAGAACAGCAGCAGCGCGAGGAGCAGGCCGAGCAGGAGCATGAGGAGCTTTTTCCACCACGGCTCGCCTTCCACCACAACTGTCGGGGGGAGCGGGGCGGCGATGGGGCGTTCCGCCATTTCGCCTTCGCGGACGATGCGATCCGGATCGCCGGATGCGCCGCTGGCGAGGGGCGTCTGCGGCGAGGGAGGGAACGGCGTGGCTCCCATCGCATAGATGCCTTCCTGCACCGAGGAGGAAGAAAGGGTCATGCCCCAGCAGACCAGCACGGGCTGCGGGGGGGACGGTTCGCCTGAGGGCGAAGGGAGGGAGGCGTACAGGCATTCCTGCGTGGGGAAACGGGTAGCCAGATGCAGCATGGTGCCGCACAGGCTTTTATAGGGATCGCTGTCCGTCTGAAGGCTGGCGGCCAGTTCTTCAATATCCGAAAGGAGGCTTTGCAGCCGCGTTTTGACGGCTTCCTGCGTTTCGGGGGGAAGCCCGGCGAGGGGCTGCACGGGGCCCGGCGTGTACCAGTCCACCGCCGTTCCCTGCGGATCCATGAGCGGCTCGGCCAGCAGGCGGGCGTGGGCTTCTCCGAGATGGGTCCGCAGCAGCCCGCTCAACTGGGCATGGCAGGCATAGACCTGCGAGCCCTGAAACGCCAGTGCGCGGTAATCCCCTTTCCGGGTGGAGAGAATGAAATATCCGGCCATATCTGACTATCCTTGTTCAGGGACGGTTCATTGGTGTTCGGTGAAGGGGATGCCCTTCCCGCGCAGGAAGCCCATGACGGCGTCGCTGCCGAGCGCGGTCTGGGTCTGGCGGTTGGAGTCCGCGTCCAGCCTGATGAAGGTGTTGATGCCGATGACGTCGCCCTTCTCGTTGACCAGCGGGCCGCCGCTGTTGCCCTGCGAAACCACGGCGGAATGCACGATGTTGCGGGGCGAGGTCTGGAGGATGGCGTTGACCACGCCGTCAGTGAACACGACCTCCGGGACGGCGTTGAAGTCGCCCCTGAGAAGCCGCAGGTAGGCGGGGTCCTGCTCGGAAACGAGGGCGGGGAAGCCCCATGCGCTTACCTTGTCGGTCCGGTTGACGGTCGGGGACAAGGGAAGGGCGGGAACCTGATCCCCTTCGGCAAGCATCACCTTGATGACCGCGAAATCGTATCCCGGCGCATCGCTGCGCGCGACGACCATGCCCCGGCGCGCACCGCGCAGGCTGGCGTTGGTCACCATCACCATGTCGTCGATGGCGTTTGCCACGACATGGCGGTTGGTCAGCACATGATCGGGATTGATGAAAAAGCCCGTCCCCTGCTGCGCGCCGCCGGGGACGGGCGCAAGGATGAGCACCGTGCCTTGTTCAAGGCGCTGCGGGATGGTGAGCGTGGACAGATCCACGGCCTTTGCCGGAACCGTGGCGTTGGCGGAAGGCAGGGGCGGGAGGGAGATGCCGGGAACCGCTTCCCCCGGAAGGGTTTCCGGTGCCGCCGTGCCGGGGGCGGCTTCTCCGGCGTCCGGTTTGGCATCCTCCTTTCCGGCATTGCCTTCAAAGAAGGCTTTCAGCTCGCACGGCGTCAGTTCCAGCAGTCCCTGCCAGAACGCCTTTTCGCGGAGCAGGTTGGCCCATTCCGCCTTGCGTGCCGCCTCTTCAGGGGATTCCATCGCAGCCGGGGGCGTTTCCGGGGCAGCGGGCTGTTCCGGGGCCGTTCTTACGCAGGAACGCAGCAGGAAAAGCAGGAGTGCGCCCAGCAGGATGCCGAGGAGCAGGGCTCCGAAGAGGCCCGCCCTGCTGCGCCGGACGATGACGTTTCCCGCCGTTGCCCCGGCAATGCCTGCGGCGGTTCCGGCAGCGGCCGCATGTGCCCCTGCCCCGGCGGAAGCTCCCGCCGCACGGCCCGCACCGGGGACGGCATCGTGTGCCGCCGTTCCCGCAACCGCTGCGGCGGAACCCCCCGCAGCCGTTCCCGCCACGCCGGAGGGCGCTTCCCCGTTTTCCGGCCCGCCCCAGAGGATTGGGGCCGTGGCTTCATCCATGCCTTGCGGGAGCAGCCCCCAGTTGACGAGCACGGGATGGCCGTTGACGACGAAAACATTGTCCGCCGAAGGGATGAACAGCGCCTTGCGGAGCAGGACGCCGCCGGGCGTGCCGTCGAGATGGGGGGCAACGGCTTCCCGCGCCCGGCGCAGGGCCGCCCGCGCCTGTTCCGCTTCTCCCGCATCAAGGCGGGAAAGCGGGGTGCCGACGCCTTCCAGCGGCGTATACCATGAAATGGAAGCGTAGCCCGCAGGTGTGGCCTGTCCGGTAACGGGCTCGGCCCACAATGTGCCGAACCTGCCAAGGCCGATTTTTTTCAGGTGGGCCTGCAACGCTTCGTACTGCGAGGGGAGCGCGCCCTGTTCCGTATGCAGGGCGGCGAAGGCGGACGTATCCGAAGCCTGTATGAAATGAAGAGGATTACCCATAGGCGTACCTTCGGCGAGGTATTGAGGAAAGGAGGAAAAACTTTTCCGATGAAAGGGGAGCCCCCGTCTTCCCTCCCGTTCCAAAGGCTTTTGTGCTTATCGAGTTTTTATTTTCGGCATTCCCAAAAGCGGAGGCTTTGGGAAATGCCAGACGTTTCAAAGCCAAAACTATCGGCTCTGTCATGGCATGTGGTTGTTCACTTCCGCAGTGCGGTGAAAATACAGACTTTTTCCCCAGTTTTCCCCTTGATGGGCTCCATAGCTAAGGTATTTTTCCGGTTATTCCTTTGGAACTTCAAGGAAAAAACATCAACCATTTTCTATGGCACAGCCATTTTTATTTTCGGCATTCCCTGAAGCGGAGGCTTTGGGAAATGCCAGATGTTTCAAAGCCAAAGCTATTGGCTCTGTCATGGTATATAGTTGCTTTATCTTTACAATATATTGAAAATACAAACTTTTTATTTGTTTTTTCCGCTGGCGGACTCCATGCCTGGATGATTTCACTGGTTATTCTTTTGGAACTGGCTTTGTCATAGTATATGGCTGTTTTATTTAATATTGTGCTGAAAATATAGCCTTTTTCTCCAATTTTCCCGCTGATGGGCTCCATGATTGGGGCATTTTATTTGTTATTTCTTTGGAATTTCAAGAAATAAAGTATCAACCGCTTCCTATGACACAACCTTGGAATTTCAAGAAAAAAGCATCAACCGTTCCCTATGGCACAGCCAAAATATTCAGGAAATTCCCGCAGGGCAGTTTCCCACCGGTCGAAAGCCTTTGGTGGATGCGGGGATGGGGGACGGGGAAGGGCCTTTCTCCAGAAAGGGCCTTCCCCCGGTTCGCTCCCCGCTAACCCTGAGCGAGCATCACCTTGTCCATCTGCAACTGGATCTCGTCGAGATCCGACTTCACTGCGGTGAGCTGCGCCGTGGATTCCCTATACGAACCCACGCCGTTGGAAAGGTTCTGCAACTGGTCGCTCGTCTGCCTGCGCGTGACGGTTTTCGCGGCCTTTTTGGTTTTCTTGGAAGTCGTGGCCACGGTCTGTACCGGAGGGATCGGACGGCTGGCCTTCTTCGCCTCAATGGCCAGCACTTGCCGGTACTCGGCTTCGCGCTTGTCGGCCTCGCTGAGCGTACTGCCCAGAATGGCGGACGCTTCGGCAAGCCCGCTCTTGATTTCGGCATAACGCTGATCAAGTTCGGCGCGGGTGATGCGCTTGGCCTTGTAGTCCTCAAGGGCGGCCCGGAACTTTGCGCTGTAACAATTATACGCCACCTGCCCGGCGGCGGTTACGCGGTTCAGGGAGTTGACGTCGGCGTTCAGGTCGCGGGCATAGCTGGCGAGGCGGACGCGGTCGTTCTTTTCGTTGTTGTATTTGGCGACGAGATAGCTCGCCCCGGCTCCGGCTCCCGCGCCGATGGCGGCCCCGGCCAGAGCGCCTTCCGCCTTCCCGGTCTGGCTCGCGCCGATGACCGCGCCGAGCAGGGCGCCCATCGTCGTGCCCATGACCATTGTGGTGTTGAAGCTCTTTTCGGCGCTGCGCAGGTCGGCGATGGGCTGATAGCAGTCGGGATAGTAATGCACGTCCGTCATCTGCGCGCCGTATTTGCTGGCGCAGCCCGTAGCCAGCAGGCTGCAAAGGCACGTCATGACGATGCAGCAAAGCGCCCCTTTCCGGGTGGTGAAGCTCCCCTTCATGCCTGTCTCCATGCGTTGCGGGTTATGTACAGCTATTCTTTATTCATCAATGGTTCGGTGCCCGAAATACTCGTCCCCTTCCGGCGTCAGGGCGATGTCGTTGGAGACGTGGTCGGTGACGCGGCAATAGCCGAAGTTCAGCCATTCGTCCACGACATCGCCGAGCGTGGAGTGGGAGAACCCCGCCTGCTCCGCCTCGTCCAGCAATTTGGGAAAGACTCCGGGCGGAAGCGGCTTCGGGGCGTTTCTGAGCGCTTTTCTGAGCCATGATTCGGCGGATTGGAAATCGTACACGGGGAATCCTTTCCGGGGCGGGCCCGGCATCTGTCGTTTTTTGGGGAAGCCCTGTCAAAGGATACGGTTGCTATTTTTATCCAACATGGGGAAACATAATATTTTACCAAATTTTATTGGGGAACGCTGCGGCTGAGGCATGTTATCGATTCTTTATTTGGAGTTTCAAGGGATAAAAGAACGGCCGATTGCTATCGGCACGGCTTTTGGGGAATGGTATGCCGTTTCGCCAAAATCATCAATGTGATGCCATAAGGTGATGACGCCGGGGGGAAAATGCCATTATAGATGAGCGTCCGCCGCATTGCTTATGGCCGTGCCATAGAAAGCGGTTGGTGTTTTTTACCTTGAAGCTCCAAAGGAATAACCGGCAAAATGCCTTAGCCACGGATTCCGCCGATGGGAAACTGAAAAGGCTGTATGTTCACCGCGCTGTGAAGATGAAGCAACCACATGCCATGACAGGGCCTTGCTTATTTGCTGTGTGGCGGGAGGGGCCTGAAACGGAAATCGCCGGGCCGCCGCGCTTTTGCGGACGGGACAGCGCGGCGCCGCCTTGGAGGGCTGAAAACGTAACGTTCTTCCATCGTAACATATTGATGTTTTTGAAGTTCTCAATAAAGAGCAATGTTTTTGGGGTGACGCCCATCGACGGAAAAGAGATATGACGTACGGCATATTCACTGCATTGTGTGTGAATATGCCAATCATATTCTGTGGCAAGGCCAAACGTAAAACCCCCGGCAAGCTCTAGGCCCTTCGCGCGGAAGAGACAATCGGTGGAAAGGAATCTGCCTGCCGTTTTTCGGCCCTAGGTTCTTCGGATAGAGGAAACAAGCCCAGATGGGCGGGCGGTTCTCCAAGCGCCCGTTTAAGTTCTCCATGTGGAGGTGCCGCGGGGGAGATATTGGGAAACGCAAGGTGAGGGGGGGCATTGGCCGTAAAGGGAGCGGGGGAGGTTCCGTTCCGAAGGGGGCCCCCTTTTGCTGTGGGGAGGGCGGTACTGCCGTATGCCCTTCGAGGGGAGGGGGTGGTTTTTTGTTTACGTGTTTGGGATGATATTGGAAAAGAAAGGCTCCGTCATGGGGTGTGGCTGTTTTATTTCCACAGGATAGTGAAAATACAAACCGTTTCCCCTTTTCGCTGGCGGGCTCCATACCTGAGGCGGTTCTTGGCTATTCCTTCGGAACTTCAAGAAAGCATCAGCCATTTCCTCTGACACAGCCAAAAGAAAAAGGGACTTGCGGCGTTTATTCCGTAAGTCCCTGAGATTTCTGGTGGGCGGTACAAGACTTGAACTTGTGGCATCCGCCTTGTAAGGGCGGCGCTCTACCAACTGAGCTAACCGCCCGTTCGTATGCAGGGCTTCTTATAGGGGAAAACAGGCCCGAAGTAAAGGGGCTTCGGGTATGAGACATTTACTTTTGTAATGAAATCAGCATTTCAACTGTATGAAATTCAAAAAGAATTTTTTAAAAAACCATCGAAAAGGCGAATGTCTCCGGGGAATCTCAAAGCTCTCAGCGGATTGACGGACATCTGAGGCACGGTACTATGGCGGTATCCTTAACCTCCACCCACCTTTGCCATGACCGCCGAACTGTCCGCCCGAATCCATACCGCCGCCGTAACCGCGCTGGCTTTCGTCTGTACGTATGTACTGGCATTCTATTGGAATCTGGACAGGCCGTTTTGGGCGGGGTTCACCGTGTTCGTGATCAGCCTGCCGAGCATCGGCCAGACGCTGCAAAAGGGCGTGCTGCGGATGTTCGGCACGGTTGCCGGGGCTGTCGCCGCCCTTGTCCTGCTTGGGCTTTTCGCACAAGAGCGCATGCTCCTTCTGTTTGTGCTGTCCCTCTATCTGTGCCTGATGCTGTATCTTATGCTGACCAGCGTTTACTACGGCTATGCCTTTTTCATTTCCTGCATCGTCACGCTGATCATCTGCCTCATGGCGGTTCACGAACCGCAGGACGCCTTTCATCTTTCCGTATACCGGGTTGAGGAAACATTGCTCGGCATCAGCGTATATACCGTTGTAACGCTTGTTTTTTCTCCAAGGACATCCATCAAGGGCCTGTATCGCGGCGTGCGGGATCTCATGGCGGGGCACAAAGCCCTTTTCGTCATGGGCGGGGAGGCCGGGGCGGAAGGCCAGATGAGCCGCATGTATGCGCAGTATGTCGGCATGCGGGAGCTCCTCGATAAAGTTGGGCAGCTCATTCCCGCCGTACAACTGGAGGCGTATCAGGTTTACCGTTGCCGGGAATACTGGGGGCGCGCCGTCCGGTGCAGCGCCGAACTGCTGGAGCTCCAGCGGCGCTGGATGGGAACCCTCGTAGCCATGAAAGATTTGGATATGGCGTCCCTTTTCCCCCATTTTGAGTCACGGATCGCAGAACTGGGCAACTTGTTTGAACAACTGGATGCCCTGGGGAAGGAAGGCCCTCCCGGAGGTTCCGCGAAGCCCGGAGACGTACAGCCGCTCGCGTTCGATGAAAGCGTATTCGAGAAACTCGGCTCGACACGGAAGGGGTTGGCGTTTTCCGCGGTGAACCTGTTTGAGGAACAGGCGGCGCACTGCCGTGAGCTGCTGATGCTGGCCGGTTTCCTGCTGCATGGCGGGCCTCTGCCCGAACTGAAGCCGTCCGCGTCAAAAAAGGCCTTTTCCGTCATCAAGCCTGAGCAATACGCCTATATGTCCCAGATGTTCGTCATTTTCTGGGCGGCGGCGCTGTGCTGGATACTCCTCAACCCTCCGGGTTTGGAGTCCATCGCCTTTCTGGAATTGACCATCGTGCTCGGACTCATCGGCATCATGACCGGCGAGGACAAGCCGCTGCGTCAGGTGCTGATCTTTGCGCTCGGCATCGGCTGCACGGGGTTGGCCTACACCTTCATCTACCCTCTGGTTTCCAATCTCGGCGGGTTCATCGTCATGATGGGGGTATCGGGATTTTTCATTACGTTCGCGTTTCCGCGCAAGGAGCAGAATTTCACCAAACAGGCCTTCATGCTGCCGTGGCTGTCCATAGGCAATTTTACGAACCTCCCGACGTACGATTTCAGGCAGTTGCTGGTTGGTTCCTTTACGCTGCTGTTCGGCATCTCCATCGTTTCCCTGATCCATTACGCGCTGTTCATGCCCAACACGGAAGCCCGTTTTCTCCAGAGGCAAAAGGCCTTTTTCCGCTCCTCGGAAACATTGCTGCTCCATTTGCGGGCCTGCCGCGAACAGCGGCGCGGCTCCCTGTTCCGTCTGGGGATGTTTTTCCGTCTGCATCGGACGCGTTTTTTGGCTGAGGAGATCGGCATTTTGGCCAGAAAGCTCCCCGTAACCTTTGTGAAGCCCGAACTCGTCCGCGTTTTTTCCACGGAGGTTCAGGACATGGCGTCCTCGATGCAGGGGCTTTACGCCCGGATCCGCTCCGTGGACAGCGACCTGCTTTGTCCTTCCCAGCCGGGGACGGCGCGTGTGCCGCTTGTGGAAGCGCCGTTGAAAGACCGGCTTGAATCCATGGAAGCGGTGGTCCGTTCCATGATTGACGGCTTGCGGGAAAGCGCCCGCGCCGAGAAAGGGCCGGATGCCCACGCGGGTGGGCAGGCCGTGCAGGATTTGCTCGTTTCCTGTGCGGGCATCATGAAATCGTTGTCCAATACGCTTGATTTGATGCGCTCCCTCCCTGTGGAGGCCGATTCCCGGAACAGGTTTTGAGGGAGTGTGAGATTGGGGGAGGGGAAAGGGAGCCCTTCTGAAGAAGGGCTCCCTTTCCCCTCCCCCAAACCCCCTCCTCTATCCCTCCCAAGACTTTCGACTGGTGGGGAGGCCGCGCCACAGCCCGTGCCTTTTACGGGCGGGTGGGGGGGGATGCGACGTATTATGATTTGTTTTGGGATGTTATGCAGAAATACACCGAATTGGTGAGAGCAGGCTTCTAGGGCGTGTTCACACTATGCCGAGTTTTTCCAATGACTGAAGCGGGCTGGTAGAAACATTCAGCATTGCTCGAAATTGAGTATAATAATTTGTAAATATTATGTTTATTTTTTTTGTATGAACAGGCCCTAGAGCGTTTTCACGTTGAAAATGTTCTTCCGGCTGTGTGAAGCAGGCCGTCGTTGCGAAGGCATAAGTACAATGTATTTGCGCTGTTCAATGCCGAGGCGAGCGTGTCTTAAATTTTAGGCTGTGTCATGGAAAATGGTTGATGCCTTTTTCCTTGAAGTTCCAAGGGAATAGCCAACAGAATACCTCAGCCATGAAGTCCGCCAAGGGGAAAACTGGAGAAAAAGGCTGTATGTCCACCGTGCTGTGGGGATGAGGCAAGCACATGCTATGGCAGCGCCAAATTTGAAAGTTCATTTGCCCTAGGAGCTGTCTCTAAATAAGTTCTCGACTTTTCGTCTTTCTGTTGTTTTGATGTCTGGCATGAGCAGACACGATATTTCAGACGAAAAATGGGCC